>DAIDHU010000247.1 GCA_027451915.1 Thiomonas sp.
GGGTCCGAGGCTTCGGAGCGCGCCTGGTGCGCCAGCCAATCCCACCAGGCGCCGCCGCCCGCATCGCCCGTGGCCAGCAGCCTGGCATACCAGTCGGCGAGCTCGCTGCCCGCAAGCTCCCGCTCGCCCAGGAAGCGCTGCACCGAAACCTCGCTGCGAAGCATGCGCTCCGGCGGCCTCAGGGGTTGCCGCAGGTTCGCGCAGCGCGCGAGCAGCCCCAGGTAGGTCGTGACTTCGCCGGGCCGCGCGCCGGGCTTGTAATCGCGCACCCATTCCGGAAACATCGAGGCCGGCATGGGCCGCGCGATGCCGTAGCCCTGGGCGTAGCGCGCGCCGCACTCCAGCGCGGCCTCGATCACGCCGCGGTCCTCGACTCCCTCGACCACCAGGGCCCGCCCCAGTTCCGCGGCCAGGCGCACGATGGAGCGCATCAGGCCCAGGGTCTGCAGAGGGTCCTTGCGCATGTTCAGGCAGATGCCCTGGTCCAACTTGATCACGTCGAAGGGCAACTGCGCCAGGCGCTGCAGGCTGCTGTAGCCGGCGCCCAGGTCATCCATGGCCAGGTGCACGCCCAGGGCCTTGAGCCGGTGCAGCGCCGAGCTCTGGGCCTGGAACTCGATCTCCTGGGATTCCAGCAGTTCCAGGGTCAGGCGCTGCGGCTCGATGCCATGGCGCGACAGCGTGGACTCGACCCACCCGGGACAATGGCGATCCAGCAGGCAGGAAGGGGGCAGGTTGATGGCCGCCTCGACCCGCAGGCCGCGCGCATCCCATTCGCGCAATTGCCCGCATACCTGCTCCAGGCCGGCGCGGAACAGTCCGTCGAGCTCGGCCTCGCCCATCACGGGCAGGAACATTCCCGGCGGGACCAGGCGCCCGTCGGCCAGTTGCAGGCGTGCCAGGGCCTCCACCTTCACGCATTCGCCGGTGTACAGGTCGACCACCGGCTGCAGGTGCATGCGCAGCCCGCCGTCGAACAGGCGCTCGCGGTAGGTCTGGGCCTGGTTGCGCGACACCATCAGGGCCGCCGAGGGCGCGCGCGCCCCCCGCCAGGCATGGCTGGCGCGGGATTGCAGGCCGCGGATGAACTCGCGCATCCAGGGGGATTCGAATTGCGCGGGGTGGCGCCCCAGCAGCAGGATCACCATGGCGCAGTGCCCGGGGTTCGGAGCCACCGGAATGGCCGCCGCGCTGCGCGCGCCCACCGCCCGCGCCACCGCGTGCCAGCGAGCCAGCCGTTGGTCGCGCTGCATGTCGGGGGCCGTGTGCACCTGGTGCGTCTGCCAGGCCGGAAGCACCAGGCCCTGGCCCTTCCCCTTGCCGCGCCGCAGCGGCAACACCATGTTGCCCGCGCGGGCCAGGGCGATCAAGGCATCCGCGGCGGGGCCGGTCGAGGCCTCCACTTCGAACAACTCCTGCGCATTGGGGCGCAGCACCGAGCACGCGACCATGCCCGGCAGCGTGCCCAGCGGCTCGATCAGGGCGTGCAGCACATCGCGCCACGGCGTGCCCTGCTCGGGGGAGCGGCGCAGCGTGAGGGAGCCGAAGTAGGTGCCCTGGGTGCGCGCGGCCGCCCGCAGCTGAGCCTGCAAGTCGTCCTGCAGGCGCTCCTCCAGCAGGCGCAACAGCCGGTAGCGGGTGCGCGAGCTCAGGCGCGCGGCCAGCGCGCATTCCATGGCCAGGCGCCGCAGCAGGGCCATCGGCGGGATGAGCTCCGCCGCCTCGATCCCGACCAGGGCCTGCAGCTGGCCCAGCGGCTCCGAACGCTGCTGCACGCGCTGCGCCGTCAGCCCCTGCGAGACGAGAAACTCGAGATGCTGGGCGTACAGGCGCGCCAGCCGGGCAAGCTCGTCGCCATGCAGGCAGCGCAGCAAGGCCGCGCACGGGCCATCGCCACCGGAGTCGTCGGCCAGGGAGCGCTGCAGCTGTGCCACGAAACGCGAGACCGCCTCGAGCAGGATGCCGCCATGCGCGCGCAGCAGGGTGTCGGCATCGGCTCCGTAGGCGGGGTACTCCCGCGGCCCCACCTGCTCCTCGTCCTCCTCGCGCACGCTGAGCTGCCACCAGCTGGGGCGGTCGAGCTTGCGGGCCTTGAGCTGGTACAGCGCGGCGTCGGCCCGGCGCAGCAGCGCGTCCGCGTCCGTGCCGTCCTGCGGAAAGGCGGCCAGCCCGAGGCTCATGCCGACCCTGGCTGGCGGCTGCGCGCCCAGCTCGAAGGGCTTGTCCACCGCCCGGTGCAGGCGCGTGAGCATGGCTTCGAGCTGCGCGTCCAGGGCGTGCTCGTCCAGGTCCTCCAGCACCACGACGAACTCGTCGCCGCCCAGGCGGGCCAGCATGTCGGCATCGCGCATCAGCCCGCTCAGGCGCCGCGCGAAGCCGCGCAGCAGTTCGTCGCCGGCCTCATGGCCCAGGGTGTCGTTGATCGACTTGAAGTCGTCCAGGTCGATGAGGCCGACCGCCACCACCTTGCCGGCTCGGCGCGCGCGCGCCAGGGCCCTGGGCAGGTGCTGCTCCAGCGCGCGGCGGTTGGGAAGCTGGCTGAGCGGGTCGTGCAGCGCCTCATGGCGCAGCTCGCGCTGCAGCCGCTCCCGCTCGGTCACGTCGACGAAAGTCCAGACCATCGTGCCGGGCAATCCCTTGCGCACCATGCCGGCGGAGGCATCGCACAACAGCTCGCCGCCGTCGCGTCGGCGCAGGCGCACGTCCATCGCCCGCACCTGACCATGCCTGGCCAGCTCGCCGTGCAGCCCGCTCACGCGCGCGTACTCGGCATCGTCGGGGTAGAGCATGCGCGCGGGCCTGCCCTCGAGCTCCTCGGGATTGTCATAGCCCAGCATCTCGGCGAATCGCCGGTTCAGGCTCACGATGCGCCGCTCGCGCTTGATCAGGATGCCGGCCAGGGTATGGTCCAGCAGGGTGCCCTGCAACTCGAGCAATTCCTGCTCGCGCTGCCGCGCGTCGATCCAGTCCAGCCCCTGCGACAGGTTCAGCGCCAGCTCCACCAGGATCTCCCGCGCCTCGGCGTCCAGCGCGTCCGTCTGGTCCAGGTGCGCGCTCAGCGTGGCCCAGACCTCGCCCCCTCGACGCACCGGCACGGTGGCCTTCGAGCGCACGCCGAAACGCAGCACGCGCTCGCGCCAGGGCGCGAGTTCGGGGGCTTCGGCCACGCCGGCCGCGAAATAGGGCTGCCCGGTTCTCCACACCCGGGAGATCGGGCCGTCGCCCAGCGGGTGCCCGGCATCCGCCCACATCTCCAGCCCGTCCAGGTAGGCCGCGTCGCCCGCGCTGGCGACGAATTCGAAGCGCCCGCTGGCGTCGGGGCGAGACACGAAGGCCAGGCGGATGTCGCCGTGCTGCACGGCCGTGTCGCAGATGGCCTGCAGCATCGGCTGCTCCTCCTCGGCCGTGGCGATGATCTGGCTGGCCCGCGCATGCATGGCGTTGAAGGCCGCGCGACGTTCGAGCTTGGCACGGGCCGCCAGCAACTGGCGCATGGCCCGGCCCGCCTCCAGCGCCGCCACCACCTGGCGCCCCAGGCGCAGCAGGGTGTCGCGCTGGGCCTCGTCGAGCCGGTGCGGCTGGTAGGCGACCACCGCCAGCGCGCCCACGTTGAGCCCGTTGGCCAGACGCAGCGGCACCCCGGCATAGAACCGCGCGGTGCGCCCGCCGGGCAGCGCGATGGCCTCGGGGTGCACTCCGGCCTCGAGCGTGTCCTCGATATGCAGCAGGGCATCCTGGGCGACCACGCGCGCGCACAGCGAGCCCGTGCGGGGAACCTGGGACAGCGGCAGGCCATGCGAACTCTTGAACCACAGGCGATCGCTGTCGACCAGGGAGATCACGGCGGCAGGGGTGTCGCAGCACCGCGCCGCCAGCGCGGTCAGGTCGTCGAACACCGCCTCGCGGGGCGTGTCCAGCACCCCGAGACGGCGCAGGGCGGCCAGGCGCTGCGCCTCCGCCTGCGCATGCCCGCCAGGGAACTGCGCGGTCCATCGGGAATCCGCGGCTTGGGTCGGCGAGTTCATGGAGGAGGGCCTGGAGCAAATACCGTGCAACTCACGGCATATGGCGGAATTGTCCTCCTTTGAATCGGTTAGTGACAGTGAAAAATATCACGGAAACCGCATGTTCCTGCCCGCGATTTCAGTAGCTCCTGCAGGGCGGGAACTTGCCCGACAGGACGATGTTGACGCGGTCCCCCTAGGGATCGGCTGCGCGGCGCCGGACTCAGGCGCTCGCCGCCGCCACGTGCACGGCGACATGCAGCACGTGCCGGCCGCCGCCCCGGATGACTCCGCGCAGCGGCGACACGTCGGCGAAGTCGCGCCCCGTGGCCACGCGTACGTAATCCGCCGCCGGGCGGCGGTCGTTGGTCGGATCGAATTCCACCCAGCCGTTCGACGGGCACCACACCGACACCCAGGCATGCGAGGCATCGGCGCCCACCAGCGCCTGCTCACCCGGCCGGGGATGCGAGCGCAGATAGCCGCTCACGTAGCGCGCGGCCAGGCCCAGGCTGCGCAGCGCCGACAGCATGACATGCGCGTAATCCTGGCAGACCCCGTGCCGCAGCTCCAGCGCCTGCGGCGCGCGCGTATGAACCTCGGTGCTTTCGGGGTCGTAGGTGAACGTTGCGTGGATGCGGCGCATGAGGTCGTGCGCCGCATCGAGCAGCGGGCGGCCCGGCGGGAAGCTGGGCGCGGCGAAGACGGCCGCCTCATCGAACACCGGCGAGAAGTCGCTGCCGAAGCTGAAGTCCGCGGCAGGCAGGTTGGGACGGCCGGCCCGGTAGCGCAGCATCGCGCGCACCTGCTCCCAGGCGGGGCTTGCGGCCCAGTCGGGCTGCGCCGGCGCCCGCACGCGCACCAGGCTGAGCGCGCGCACGCTCAGGGTGTCGTGGGACGCGTAATGCGCGAAAAACAGGCGCTCGTTGCCGTGGACGTCGACGTCGGTCGAGAGGTGCTGCGGGCGAGGCTGGATCTCGCATTCGTACTGCTCGCACTCCTGCAGCCCGGGCAGGCTCAGCGGGCGCAGCTGGGCCAGGTGGTGGGCGAGCTCCACCGGGGCCTCGTATTCGTAGCGTGTCTCGTGCTGCACGCGGTACAGCACACCGGCGGCATCGGCGGATCCGGAGGGGAGCATGAGGGCGGGGATCCTTCCCTACACGCCCAGCGAGCGGTCGGCCGCGCGCGCGTGGGCGAAGTAGCGGCGGCTGATCTCGTCGGCGAGCCGGTAGCCGGAGTCGACGGCCAGCGCCAGCGAGCGCTCGAGCCAGGCATGGCGCTGATCCACGCCGCATGCGCACAGCTCGGGCAGTTTCCAGGCCTCGGGGTCGGGCGCCAGCGCGAGCAGCTCGCCGATGTCGTCGCGCCGCCCGGGCAGCCGGGCCAGGCGTGCGCGCAGGGTCTGCGTCACCCAGCCCAGGCTGCGCGGATTCTCGCGGTCGAGCATCAGCAGGTCGAGCAGCGGAGGGATCTCCAGGCGCTTCTGGTACAGCGCTCGATAGGTGATGGTGCTGTCGAACAGTTCGAGCAACTGGTTGAATGCGTCCTCGGCGTAGACGGCGCCGGTCTCGAAGGCGGTGCGCAGCGACTGCCCCAGCAGGCCCAGGCGCTCGATGTGACGCCCGATGCTCAACAGGCGCCATCCGTCGTCGCGGGTCATGCGGTCGGTCTGCGCGCCGGTGATCGCGCCCAGCAGCTGGCCGAGCTGCTCGAGCCCGCGAAGCGCATCGGCGGCCGAGGCCGCGACGCGCGCGTCGCGAGGGGGCGTCAGGCGCAGCGCGGTGGCCGCGGCGATCCAATGGCGGTGGTCGCCGCCCAGGCGCTCGCGCACCTGCGCGGCGGCTCGCCCCATGGCCTGCAGGTTGTAGGGCAGGCCGAAGGAGGCTTCGTCCTCCCCCAGGCCGGCGACGATCGCACGTCCGAATCCCGCCGCATCACGTGCCAGCGGCGCGACGGTCTCGTCGACCAGGCCGCTGGCGCGGCACCAGCGGTCGAGCATGTCGCCACGTCCGCCCTCGAGGTCGTCGTCGTCGATGATCGCGCGCAAGGCCAGGCGCGCGAGCTGCGCGGCATGCTCGGCGCGCTCGCAGTATCGCCCGACCCAGAACAGATTCTCGGCGGCGCGGCTGGTGACCACGCGGTGACGCTCGGCAAGGTCCTGCGGACGGATCGGCGCCGGCAGCAGCGTGGAGCGGTCGACCACGTCGCCCGTGATCACCCAGGCGTCCTGGCTGCCGCCTCCGGCCTGCATCGACACGGTATTGCCGCCTGGCGAGGCGGTTCGCACCAGCCCGCCCGGCAACACGCGCCAGGCGCCGGCGCCGTCGGACAGCGCGTACACCCGCAGCATGGCCGCGCGCGCATGCATGCGCCCGTCGTGCCACACCGGCACCTGGGGCAGGGGCAGATACTGCTGCAAGGTGGTCTGCTCCGGCTTGCGAGCCACGCGCGCGCGCCAGGCGTCGAGCTCGGCCGCCCCGAGTCCGGCCATCACGGTGGCTTCGAAATCGCACTGCGCGTGGACCGGCTTGACCACCCATTGGCCCAGGCGTTGCAGCGGCGCCTCGCACACCCCCTGCTCTCCGCACCACCAGGTCGGCAGCGAGGCCAGTTGCAGAGGCTGGCCGAGCAGCGCCTCGCACAGCTTGGGCAGGAAGCCCTGCAGCGCCGGAGACTCGAGAAAACCGGCGCCCAGCGCGTTGGCCAGAAGCACGTTGCCGGCGCGCACCGCCTGCAGCAGGCCGGGCACGCCGAGCATCGAGTCGGGGCGCAGCTCCAGCGGATCGCAGAAGCTGTCGTCGAGCCGGCGCAGCACGGCATGCACCGGCTCCAGGCCGCGCACGGTCTTCAGGAACAGCCGGTCCTCGCGCACGGTCAGGTCGTTTCCCTCGGCCAGCGCGATACCCAGGTAGCGTGCCAGGTAGACCTGCTCGAAATAGGTCTCGCTGTAGGGGCCGGGCGTGAGCAGCACGACCCGCGCATCGCCCCCGCCCGGCGCCAGGCGCTGCACGGTGTCCATCAGCAGCCGGTAGCCGGCGGCCAGGCGCTGCACCCGCAGCGCGGCGAAGGCCTCCGGGAACAGGCGCGAGATGAGCAGGCGGTTCTGCAGCAGATATCCGAGCCCGGACGGGGCCTGCACCCGCTGGTTGACCACGCGCCACTGACCATCGGGGCCGCGTGCCAGGTCGAAGGCGGCGATGTGCAGCCACACCGAGCCCGCGGGGCGGTGCCCATGCACGGCACGCAGGTAGCCGGGATGGCCCTGCACCAGGGCCGCGGGCAGCAGGCCCTCGCGCAGCACGCGCTGCTCGCCGTGGTACACATCCTCGAGCATGGCGTTGAGCAGCGCGGCCCGCTGGGCGACGCCGGTGGCGATGCGCGCCCAGGATGGCGCGTCGACGATCAACGGGAACAGGTCGAGCGACCAGCTGCGGCTCGCCTGGTCGGCGTCGGCGTGCACGTTGTAGGTGACCCCGTCGTCCAGGATCTGCTGCCGCAGGCTGCGCTGGCGCCGATCCAGGCCGTCGAAGCCCTCGCTGCCCAGGAGCTCGAAAAAGCGCTCCCAGCATGGTGCCAGGTCGCCGCCGCGCTGGCCGTCGGACACGCGCCCGCGCAGCTCGTCCCAGTGCCCGGCGCGCGTCGCCGCGGCGAGCTCGCGCGCCAGCGCACTGGGCGCATCACTCGCCAACGATGAGAACAGACCGGCCATTGCGCGATTGTGGCATGCCGGGTCAGGGCCGGCGCAGGTCGAGGGTCATCGGGAACTCGAGACTGGCCCGCGCCGGCGCCACGCGCATGCGCCCGGGCGTGTGTCCGATGCGGAAAAACCGCGCCAGGCGCCGGCTCTCGGCTTCATAGGCATTGACCGGCAGGGTCTCGTAATTGCGCCCGCCGGGGTGGGCCACGTGGTACTGGCAGCCGCCCAGCGAACGCTCCATCCAGTTGTCGACCAGGTCCACGGTCAGCGGCGCGTGCACGCCAATGCTCGGGTGCAGCGCCGAGGGCGGATGCCAGGCCCGATATCGCACGCCGCAGACATACTCGCCGGCGCGTCCGGTCGGATGCAGGGGCAGCGCCCGGCCATTGACCGTGACCACGTGGCGGCTGTCGAC
Organism: Thiomonas sp.; assembly: GCA_027451915.1. Classification (GTDB taxonomy): domain Bacteria; phylum Pseudomonadota; class Gammaproteobacteria; order Burkholderiales; family Burkholderiaceae_C; genus Thiomonas_A. The sequence goes on from DAIDHU010000247.1 coordinate 8,117, forward strand.
CAGTCCGGAGACTTTCACCTCGATGCGCTCGAGGGAGGAGTCGACGTAGCGCACCGTGCTGCCCTGCGCGCCCTCCTCGCCCATGACGTGCCAGGGCTCCAGCGCCATGCGCAACTCGAGCCTCACGCCCGCGACCGAGAACTCGCCCAGGGCCGGGAAGCGGAACTCGAAATGCGGCGCGAACCACTGCGCATCGAAGCCGAAGCCGGCATCGCGCAGTTCGCTCAGCACGTCGTCGAAGTCCATGGCCACGAAGCCGGGCAGCAGGAAGCGGTCGTGCAGCGCGGTGCCCCAGCGCTGCAGCTCGGCCTCGTAGGGCCGCGCCCAGAATCGCGCCACGAGCGCGCGCAACAGCAGTTGCTGCACCACGCTCATGCGCGCATGCGGGGGCATCTCGAAGGCGCGCATCTCGAGCAGCCCCAGGCGCCCGGTGGCGCTGTCGGGGCTGTACAGCTTGTCGATGCAGAACTCGGCGCGGTGGGTATTGCCCGTGACGTCGATCAGGATGTTGCGAAGCGTGCGGTCGACCAGCCACGCGGGCGCGGCTTCACCGAGGCTTTCGCGCGCGCCACGCAACTCGCCCAGCGCGATCTCGAGCTCGCGCACCTGATCGTCGCGCGCCTCGTCGATGCGCGGAGCCTGGCTGCTCGGGCCGATGAACAGTCCGCTGAACAGATAGCTCAGCGACGGATGGTTATGCCAGTAGGCGAGCAGGCTGGCCAGCAGGTCGGGGCGGCGCAGGAAGGGGCTGTCCTGCGGCGTGGCACCACCCAGCACCACATGGTTGCCACCGCCGGTTCCGGTGTGGCGCCCGTCCAGCATGAACTTCTCGGCCCCCAGCCGGGTCTCGAAGGCCGCCTGGTACAGGAACTCGGTATGGTCCACCAGCTGCTTCCAGTCGTGGGCCGGATGGATGTTGACCTCGATCACCCCGGGGTCCGGGGTGACCTGGAGCATTTCCAGGCGGGGGTCGCGCGGCGGCGCATAGCCCTCGAGCACCAGCTTGACGCGCAGGCGCGCGGCCGTGGCTTCCACCGCGGCGAGCAGATCGAGGTAATCGTCGGCCCCGGCCAGCGGCGGCATGAACACGTACAGGATCCCCCCGCGGGCCTCCACGCACAGCGCGGTGCGCAGGGTCGCCGCCGCCGACTGCCCGGGCGCCGGCGGGCTGGCCGGGGAAGCGGCGCCCCGCCGCGGTGCGTTCGCGGCCTCGGGCGGCACCGCCATGGTGCTCCCCTCCCCGCTTCGGTGCGCCGATGCGTATTGCGTGCGCAGTTGCGCGGCCTCGGCCAGCGCGGCTCGCGGCGCGAAGGGGTCGGGCGCGAGGTCGGGCTGCCGATCGCCCGGCGTTGCCCACGGCAGGCTGTCGAGCGGCAGGCGCCAGCCCATCGCCGAGTCGCCCGGAATCAGGTACATGCGCGCGTCGCGGAACCACCAGGGTCCCGACACCCAGCCCGGCCCGCGCAGTCCCGGACCGCCCGGCTCGCGCCGCAGCGGCAGCGCGTACCCCACCACGCTGCGCAGGCCGCGCTCGAACACGCGCCGCAGGCGCGCGCGCTCGAGCTCGTCGTCGAGCCTGGATTCGAAGGGGTCCACGTTGACCGGCAAGCGGCGCTCGCGCCAGAGGTAGTACCAGG
>DAIDHU010000248.1 GCA_027451915.1 Thiomonas sp.
GGGGACACCGGTGGACACGCTCGGCGAACTCGACGACATGGCATCAGCCCTCGACACTGCGGCCCTTCAGGGCGAACAGCCCCTGCGGACGTTTCTGGATGAACAGGATGATCACGCCCAGCACGGCGATCTTCGCCAGCACCGCGCCGGCCACGCCTTCCAGCAGGGTGTTGACCACGCCCAGCCCGAGGGCGGCCACCACGGTGCCGCTGAGCTGGCCCACGCCGCCCAGCACCACCACCATGAAGCAATCCACGATGTACTGGGTGCCCATTTCCGGGCTGACGTTGCCCACCTGGCTGAGCGCGCAACCGGCCAGGCCGGCGATGCCCGTGCCCAGCCCGAAGGCCAGCCAGTCCACGCGCGCGGTGCGCACCCCCACGCAGGCCGCCATGGGCCGGTTCTGGGTCACCGCGCGCACGAACAGCCCGAGCCGGGTGCGGCCGATGAGCAGGGCCATGCCCAGCAACACGCAGCCCGTGAAACCCAGGATGACCATGCGGTTGTAAGGGAGGATGAGATTGGCCATCAGATGCAGCCCGCCCGACATCCACGGCGGGTTGTCCACCTGCACGTTCTGCGGCCCGAACAGGCTGCGCACGGCCTGGATCAGCAGCAGACTGATGCCCCAGGTCGCCAGCAGGGTTTCCAGCGGACGCCCGTACAGGCGGCGGATCACCAGGCGCTCGGCCGCCACGCCCACGCCCCCGGCCACCAGGAAGGAACAGGGAACGGCGAGCAGCAGCGCGTAGTTCTGCCAGGCCGGCAGGTAGGCCTGGAACAGGCTCTGCACCACATAGGTGGCATAGGCACCGAGCATGATGAACTCGCCCTGCGCCATGTTGATCACGCCCATCAGTCCGTAGGTCACCGCCAGGCCCAGCGCGGCCAGCAGCAGGATGCTGCCCAGGCTGATGCCCGAGAACAGCATGCCCACGCGCTCGCCCCAGGCCAGGCGCGAATCAATGGCCCGCAGCGAGGCCTGAATGCGCTGGCGCACCGCGGCATCCGGTTCCACCCAGGTGTCGCCGTTGCGCTGCAGGCGCGACAGCAGCAGCGAGCGCACCGCGGGGTAGTCGCTGGCGGCCAGCTCCCCGGCGGCCGCCAGGCGCTGGGCCGCGTCGCCCGCGCGCAGCCGAGCCGCGGCCACCAGCAGGCGCAGGCGCTCGCGGATGCCGGGATCGCTCTCCTGTTTCAGCGCCTGGCTCACCAGCCCGGCGTCCAGCGACTCGGGATCGCCCTCGAGGCGCTGCACCGCCTGCAGGCGCTCGGCGCGAAGCGGCGAGAACAGTTGCAGCGCGGCGCGCGCGGCCAGCAGTTGCTTGCGCAGGTAGTTATTGTTCACCACCGGCTGCGCATCGGGTCCCGGCGTGAGCGCCTGGCCGCTGGCCGCGTCCACCCACTGCGCCCCCTGCTGCATCTCCACCCGCTCGCCGTCGACCTGCACCCGGTTGTCCAGCAGCGCGCCGAGAAAGCCGGCCAGGCGCGCGTCCGGCCGCGCGAGGGCCTGGTGCAAGGCGTGCAGGCGCGCCGAGGTACTGCCCTGGCTCAGCGCCAGCGCCTGCTGCGCGTCCAGCGCCAGCGCCGGGCGCCACAGCCCCAGCAGCAACAGCAGGGGCAGGACGACGCGCGGCAGGCGCAGGGCGTGGGCTGGACGGGACATGGCGTGGCGCTGGGACGGCGGCGGGCGCTGGGGGTGGATCAGGCGTTCTTGGGCTTGGGGATGTAGGGGCTCCAGGACTCCCCGGCCACCAGACCCTTGGACTTCCACACCACGTCGAACTGGCCGTCGGCGCGCACCTGGCCGATGAGCACGGGCTTGCTCAGGTACTGGTTTTCCAGCACCTCCACGGTGTAGCCGTCGGGCGCGGCGAACTTCTGCCCCACCAGCGCCTTGCGCACCGCGTCGACCTTCGTGGACTTGGCCTTTTCCACCGCCTGCTTCCACATGTGGATGCCGATGTAGGAGGCCTCCATGGGGTCGTCGGTGACCGGGTAGTCCTTCAGGCCCTTGGCCTTCACCCAGGACTTCCAGGACTTGACGAACTTGGCGTTGGTCGGGTTTTTCAGCGACTCGTAGTAGTTCCACGCGGTGAGCTGGCCCACCAGGGGCTTGCAGTCGATGCCCGCCAGCTCCTGCTCGGCCACCGAGAAGCCCACCACGGGAATGTCGGTGGCCTTGATGCCCTGGTTGCCCAGCTCCTTGTAGAAGGGCACGTTGGAATCGCCGTTGATGGTCGAGATCACGCAGGTCGGCCCGGCCGAGGCGAACTTCTTGATCTGGGCGACGATGTTCTGGTAGTTGCTGAAACCGAAGGGCGTGTAGACCTCGGCGATGTCGCTGTCCTTGACCCCCTTGGAATGCAGGAAGCCGCGCAGGATGGCATTGGTGGTGCGCGGGTAGACGTAATCGGTGCCCAGCAGGAAAAAGCGCTTGGCTCCGCCGCCGTCCTGGCTCATCAGGTACTCGGTGGCGGGAATGGCCTGCTGGTTGGGCGCGGCGCCCGTGTACACCACGTGGGGATCCTGTTCCTGGCCTTCGAACTGCACCGGGTAGAACAGCAGCCCGTTGAGCTCGTCGAGCACCGGCAGCACCGACTTGCGCGACACCGAGGTCCAGCAGCCGAAGATGGCCGCCACCTTGTCCTGGGAAATCAGTTGCCGGGCCTTCTCGGCGAACAGCGGCCAGTTGGAGGCCGGATCCACCACCACGGGCTCGATGGGGTGTCCGTCCACGCCGCCGGCGGCGTTGATCTCGGCGATGGTCATCAGGTCCACGTCCTTCAGCGCGGTCTCCGAGATGGCCATGGTGCCGGACAGGGAGTGCAGGATGCCGACCTTGATCGGCGCCTTGCGCGCGGCGATGGCGGGAAACGGCAGGCTGCCGGCGGCGGCGGCGGCAGCGCCGCCGAGGGTCTTG
>DAIDHU010000249.1 GCA_027451915.1 Thiomonas sp.
CGCCGCCGGTGGCCAGCAGCACCGCGCCGGCGCGCACCAGCACGAATTCCCCGCTGCGCATGTCGATCATCAGCACCCCGGAGAGGCCGCTGCCGTCGGCGGCGGGGATCAGCTCCACCGCGCGGTGCTCCTCGAGACGGCCGATGCCGCGCGCCCAGACCTGCTCGGCCAGGCGGTTGATGATCTCGATGCCGGTCAGGTCGCCCTTGTGCACGGTGCGGTCGAAGGTCTGGCCGGCGAAGGCCTTCTGGTGCACGGTGCCGTCGGGGTTGCGGTCGAAAAAGCAGCCGAGTTCGTTTTCCAGCTCATGGATGCGCTCCACCGCCTTGGTCACCAGGGTCCAGGCCAGGTCCTGGCGCGCCAGCCATTTGCTGCCCTCGATGGTGTCCATGAAGTGGCGCTCCACCGAGTCGCCGGGCGCCAGCGCCACGTTGTAGCCGCCTTGCACCATGCGGGTGCAGCCGCATTTGCCCAGCAGCCCCTTGACGGCCACGGTGATCGACAGCCCGGGCGCGGCCTGGTGCGCGTGCAGCGCCGCGAACAGGCCGGCTCCGCCCGAGCCCAGGATCAGGATGTCGGTGTCCAGCCGGCGCAGTTCCCCGGGGGCCGTGCTCATGAGCGGGCTCCCTCCACGCCAAGCGAGGCCAGCACCTCGGAGCGTCGGTCGCGCACCTGGGCGCGGACCTCGTCGTACAGGCTGGCCCCGTGGCTGTCCATGCCCACCAGCAGCGGTCCGAAGTCGCGGATGCGGAATTTCCACAGCGACTCGGGGTTGAGGTCGTCGAGGTCGACGTCCTCGATCTGTTCGATCCAGGTGCTTTCCAGCGCCGCGGTGCCTCCCACGATGGCCAGGTACACGCCGCCGAGTTCGCCGAAGGCTCGCAGCGAGTCCTCGCGCAGCCCTCCCTTGCCCACGATCATGCGCACGCCGTACTGCTGCATCAGCGGCCGGGTGAAGCGCTCCATGCGGTCCGAGGTGGTGGTGCCGATGCACACCGGCGCGTAGCCTGCCGGGTTGCGGGCGTCCACGGGCACCTTGCGCACGTTGGGCGCGGTGTGGATCACCGCGTGGCCGCGCAGGTCGAAGCGGGTGCTGCGCCCGCGGTCGAACATGTGGATCTGCGTGGCGTCGCGGATGCCGAACAGCGTGCGCTGCAGGGTCACCGTGTCGCCCACGCGCAGCGCGCGCACCTGGGCCTCGGTGGCGGGGGTGGCGATTTCGTGGTGGGCCATGGTGTTCAGAATCCCCATTGCACGCCGGCCGCGCTCAGGCGCGCGCTGGCGCGGCGCGCCGAATGGCATTGCATGTTCACGGCCACCGGATTCATGGTGATGTGGGTGGCGGCCAGTTCGATGTGCACGGCAAAGGCGGTGGAGTCGCCGCCCAGGCCCTGCGGGCCCACGCCCAGGGCGTTGACGGCCAGCGAGAGCTGGCGCTCCAGCGCGGCGCCATCGGGATCGGCGCAGTGCGTGCCCAGCGCCCGCGTGGCGGCCCGCTTGGCCAGCGCCACGCACAGGTCGGAGGTTCCTCCGATGCCCACGCCGACGATGGTGGGCGGACAGGTCTTGCCCCCGGCGGCGATCACACAGTCGATGACAAAGGTCTTGATGGCGTCGATGCCCTCGGCGGGGATTGCCATCTTGAGAAAGGAATTGTTCTCCGAGCCGCTGCCCTTGGGGATCATCTCCAGCTCCAGCACCCCGGGCGTGTCGATGAAATCCACGTGGATCACAGGAACCTCGATGCCGCAGGAGCTGTGCTCGTTGCGCCGGGTCAGCGGATGCACCACGGAGGATCGCAGGGGATGCTCGCGGGTGGCGCGCTCGCAGCCGCGGCGCACCGCCGCCTTCAGCGCATGGCCGTCGAAGCGCAGCCCGCTGCCGATGCGCAGGTTGTAGATGGGCACGCCGGTGTCCTGGCACAGCAGGTTGTCGGTGCGCTCGGCCACCTCGATGTTGGTGACCATGGTGCGCAGCACCGACTGCGCGCGCTCCGAGGTCTCGGAGGCCTGCAGGCGCGAGAAGCCCTGCTTGATGTCGGGAGGAAGGACCTTGAGCGCGCGTATGTACAGCTCGCGCGCGATGTCCTCGACCATCTGTGCTTGTACGTCCATGTCCGTGGGTTCCTTGCCGCGCCGCTCAGCCCCGCAGCGCCAGCGCATAAGCCATGCCGGCGGCCAGCGCGACCCCCAGCGAAACGGCGATCCAGTCCTTGCGCAATCCCGACCAGGGGCCGAACTCGATGAGCAGCAGCCGAAGCCCCCCGGTCATGTGCAGGGCCAGCAGGCTGACAAGTCCCCATTCGGCCAGGTGCACCAGGGGCTGGTCGGCCCAGCGCAGAAAGCCCTGCAATGCCTGGGTGCCGTGCAGCGCCTGTCCGAGAGCCCAGAAGTGCAGCGGCAGGAATACCGCGAGCAGCAAACCGGATACCCGGTGCAGCCAGAAGGCCCACCAGGCGGGGTGGCGTCGCGCCCGCTGGTCATTGCGCCGGCGCGCCGGGGCCGGGCTCGCGCTCAGGCCCATGTCAGCCCCCAGACGGCGCGCAGACCGGCCGCCAGCAGCAGCAGGGAGAACACCGCGCCCAGCGCGAGGGCCGCGCGCTCGCTCCAGCCCAGCCATTCCTCGGCGATGCGCGCCACGCCCACCGGCACATGCGCCGCGCAGGCCAGCACGAACAAGGCGTAGAAGGCGCCGAAGCCCAGGCAGTGGTGCAGGCGAGCCAGGATGGCCTGGGCGCTCAGGCCCTGGCGCACCGCGTAGACGATGAGCACCAGGTGGGCCAGCACCAGCGGCGCCAGCAGGGCCGCGCTGGCCCTTTGCAGCACCCACAGGCGCAACTGCAGCCGGGCGGAGGTGGCGAGGGGCTGCGCGCTCATGGCCGCGTCCTCAGGCTCAGGCGCTTGAGCCCGGCGATGGCGCCCGTGGGGGCGATGCCCTTGGGGCAACGCTCGGTGCAGGATCCCTGGGTGTGGCAGGCGTGGCAGCCGCGGTTGCCCGAAACCGCCTGCAGGCGCGCCTCGCGCTGCACGTCGCGCTCGTCGTTGACCAGGGTCCATGCACGGTTGAGAGCGGCAGGGCCGAGGAACTCCGGGCGCCACGAGACTACGTCGCAGGAGCCGTAGCAAACCCCGCAGCCGATGCACTCGATGCCGGCATCGGCCGCGCGGCGCGCGGCGCTGGCCGGATCCACCCGCGCGAATTCCTCATGCCGGTCCCGGCTGCCGTGGAAGCGTCCCATGGCGCCAGCCCATTTGTCGAAGAACTCGCGCATGTCCACCGCCAGGTCCTTGATCACCGGCAGGTTGGGCAGGGGCGCGATCTCCAGCTCGCCGTCGGCCGAGGCCACGCGCGACACGTGGGTGCGGCAGGTCCAGCGCGCCACACCGTTGACCTGCATGGCGCAGGAGCCGCACATGCCCACGCGGCAGGCGTAGCGATAGCTCAGATCGGGGTCGAGGCGACGCTGGATGTGGGTGACCACGTCGAGCACGGTCTGGCTGGGCAGGCGCGGAACCTCGTAGCGCACGAAGTCGCCTTCGTGCTTGCCGCGCCACACCGACACACGCAGCATGGGCGGGGCGGAGTCGGAATCGGGGGCGGGGGGCATATTCGATCGCTTCGAGCGGCAGTGTCCCGGGATTGTGATGGAGTCCGAGGAAAATCAAAAGCGAATGTTTGTTTGTGCGAGCCCAAGAAAAACTTTAGGATGAGTGCTTGTTCCCGGACCATGCACCATGTCGTCCATCCGCAGCCTTCGCACCTTCCTGGCCGTCGCCCGCCTGGGCTCCTTCGCCGCCGCCGGCGCCGAGGTCGGCCTGACCGCGGCCGCCGTGGGCCTGCGCATGCGCGCGCTGGAGCAGGACCTCGGCCAGGCCTTGTTCGAGCGGGGTGCGCGTTCGGTGCTGCTCAATCCCGGCGGCCGGGCCATGGTGGGGCGCGTCGAGCAGTTGTTGAGCGCCTACGAGGCGCTGGCCGGGCAGGAAGACGACGGCAGCCTGAGCGGGACCGTGGTCGTGGGCGCGCTGGTCTCCGCGTTGATGGGCGCCTTCGCCGATGCCCTGCGCGCGGTCAAGCGCGACCACCCCCGGCTGCAGGTGAAGATCTTCGCGGGGCTGTCCAGCGACTTCGTGGCCCGGGTCGAGCGCGGCGAGCTCGACGCAGCGGTGGTCACGCGCCCTCCCCAGGGGCTGCGCCCCGGCTTGCGCTGGACCGAGCTGTATACCGAGCCGATGGTGCTGATCGTGCCGCGCAAGCCGCAATTCGACCTTCCGGCCCAGGCGCTGGGCGCCTTGCAGCAGGCGCCTTTCATTCGCTTCGACCGACATACCTGGACCGGGCTGCTGGTCGACGAGGTGCTGCGGCGCTGCGGCGCGCGCTCGCGCGACGAGATGGAGCTCAACTCGGTGGAGGCCATCATCGAGATCGTGCGCCAGGGCTTCGGGGTGTCCATCGTGCCCCGTCTGGCCAATGTGAACTGGAGCGGCGATCGCGCGCTGCGCGTGCTGGATCTGCCCGGCGCGAGCGTGCAGCGCCGGGTCGGGCTGATCGAGCGTGCCAGCCACGCGCGCAGCGGTTTCACCGAGGCGATCAAGCGCCACCCCTTCGTGCCCGTGGACGAGGCGGCCTGAGGCGCCTCAGTGCGCGGCGGAGCCCGCGGGCGACGGGGCGCTTGCGGCGCCGGCCGGCACGATCATGACCTGGAAGTACCACTGCGCCGAGGCCGCGCCGGGATTGGCCACCACCGCGCGCGCCACGCCGCCGATGCGCCGGTAGCCCAGGCGTTCGCAGCCGGCCACCAGCGAGGCCAGATCGGAGGGGGTGGTCGCGCGCAGGCTGACGTAGTTCTCGCGCCCCGGACCGCTGGCACAGCGCTGCGGGGGCTGCGCGCCCGGTTCGCCGGGCGGCAGGCCGGCGCGCGCGGCCGGATGCGCGCCAGGCAGCGTGCCGGCCCCGGCAGGCCCGGCGCAGACGGCAGCCGCCAGCAGCAGGGCGGCCGGCGCCGGCCTCATGCGCCGGCGGGCTCGGGCACCGCGGGCTGGCTGGCCTGCCAGTGGGCCAGCGCGGCCATCAGATCGGCGAAGCGCTCGCCCTGCACCACCACATGGGCGCGCAGCGCCTGCGCGGCCACGTCTCCCTCGCCGGCGATGATCGCGTCCACCACCGCCTGGTGCTCGGAATAGGAGGCGCCGAGCCGGCCCTTCACGCGCAGTTGAAGCCGCCGGTACGGCCGCAGCCGGCGGCTCAGCGCGAGTGCCTGCTCCTGCAGGAAATCGCTGTGGCTGCCCGCGTAGATCAGGTGGTGGAAGCGCTCGTTGAGGTGGTAGTAGCGGTCGGCGTCGCCGTCGCCGCGCGCGGCCTCGCAGGCGCGATGCGCGGCCAGCAGCTCCACGCGCTCCTCGTCGCTCATGCGCCGCGAGGCATGGCGCCCGCACATGGCCTCGAGTTCGGCCATGACCTCGAACATCTCGATCAGGCGCCGCGCGCCGAGCTCGGCCACCGCGGCACCGCGACGGTGTCGCATGTCCACCATGCCGGTGGCGGCAAGTTGCAGCAGGGCCTCGCGCACGGGGGTGCGCGACACCTTGTACTGACGCGCCAGTTCGACTTCGTCCAGCGGCGCGCCGGGCGCCAGGGTCCCGGTGGCGATCGAGTCCTCGATGCTTTCGCGCAGATGGTCGGCCAGGGAAGCTTTCTTGTCCATGGGCCCCATCGTAGGGCGTGCAGGGGCGAAATGCACCTGTTCCCCGGCTTCTGTACAGGAAAACCCTGGGATGGCAATACAGGAGATTCAGTGAAAAATACAGGAAACAAGATCTTGTATTTTCCGGAGCCGGCCCGATCATGCTCAGCGAATCCGTAGCCACCCCTTCCGGCCAGGCCCCGCGCTGGACTCGGCGTGCCGCCGCGAAGGCCCAGAGGCTGGGCGCGGTGGCCCACCTGGCGGATGGCTGTGTCCTGCCGACCCGCAGCCTGGAACAGGCGCTGGCCCTGGTGCTGCGCCCCGGCGACCGCGTGGCCCTGGAGGGCAACAACCAGAAGCAGGCCGACTTCCTGTCGCGCAGCCTGGCGCGCCTGGACCCCGCGCGGGTGCACGACCTGCACCTGCTGATCTCCAGCATCAGCCGCCCGGAGCACCTCGATCTGTTCGAGCGCGGCATCGCGCGGCGTCTCGACTTCTCCTTCGCCGGACCGCAAAGCCTGCGCGTGGCCCAGCTCATCGAGGACGGGCGGCTCGAGGTGGGCGCGATCCACACCTACGTGGAGCTGTACGCGCGCATGCTCATCGACCTGCAGCCCGACGTGGCCCTGGTGTGCGCCGACAAGGCCGACGCGCAGGGCAACCTGTACACCGGGCCGAACACCGAGGACACCCCCACCATCGTCGAGGCCACGGCCTTTCGCCAGGGCATCGTCATCGCGCAGGTCAACGAGATCTGCGGCGAGCTGCCGCGCGTGGACATCCCGGGTTCGTGGGTCGATTTCGTGGTGGTGGCCGACCGGCCCTTCGCCATCGAGCCCCTGTTCACCCGCGATCCCCGGCATATCACCGACCTGCAGGTGCTCATGGGCATGATGGCCATCCGGGGCATCTACGAGCGCTACGGCATCACCTCGCTGAACCACGGCATCGGCTTCGACACGGCGGCCATCGAGCTGCTGCTGCCCACCTACGGCGAATCCCTGGGCCTGAAAGGCAAGATCTGCCGCAACTGGGCGCTGAACCCGCACCCGACCTTGATCCCCGCCATCGAGAGTGGCTGGGTGCAAAGCGTGCACTGCTTCGGCAGCGAGGTGGGCATGGAGCGCTACATCGAGGCGCGTCCGGACATTTTTTTCGTGGGTCGCGACGGCAGCCTGCGCTCCAACCGCGTGTTGTGCCAGCTGGCAGGGCAGTACGGGGTGGACATGTTCATCGGCTCCACCCTGCAGATGGATGGAGATGCCAATTCCTCCACCGTTACGCTGGGGCGACTGACGGGATTCGGCGGCGCGCCGAACATGGGGCACGACCCGCGGGGACGGCGTCACGCCACCCCGGCCTGGCTGCAGCTGATCACCGCCGACAGCCCGGTGGTGCGCGGGCGCAAACTGGTGGTGCAGCTCATCGAGACCTTCCAGAGCGGAGGCGTGCCGGCGCTGGTGGAGACCCTGGATGCCGTGGAGGTGGGCCGCAGGAGCGGCATGCCCATCGCACCGGTGATGATCTACGGCGACGACGTCACCCACGTGGTCACCGAGGAAGGCATCGCCTATCTGTACAAGGCGCAGGGCGAGCAGGAGCGGCGCGACGCGCTGGCGGCGGTGGCCGGAGTGACTCCGATCGGCCAGCGCGTGAATGCGCAGCGGGTCGAGCAGTTGCGACAGCGCGGCCTGGTCGCCTTCGCCTCCGACCTGGGAGTCAGCCCGCTGCAGGCCCAGCGCTCCATGCTGGCCGCGCGCAGCATCGAGGACCTGGTGGCCTGGTCCGGAGGGCTGTACCAGCCCCCCGCGCGGTTTCGCAGCTGGTGAGCGCGATGCGTACGGCCGTGTGCTCCGAAGCCCCTGCGCGCTCCAGCGCGCGCGCGCAGGCCGCGCATCTGGCCGACTGCGCGGTGCGGGCGTTGCGCGAGGAGGCCTTGCTCAGCCCGAAGCCCGCCTTGGTGGATGCGCGCGGCAGCGGCGCGCACGCCGACCTGGACCTGGCGCGCATGCTGCGTTCGGCGAACTCGCTGCGCGGGCCCTTCGCCGACATGGCGCTGGCCGCCTGCACGGCGCGCCCGGACGCCGCGCTGCGCACGCGCCTGGCCGCCATCGGGCGCGTGGCCGAGCAGCGCATGCTGCTGGCCACGCAGGGAAGCAATGCGCACCGCGGAGCCATCTGGGCGCTGGGCCTGCTGCTGGGCGCGCGCGCCCAGCTGGGCGACGGCGCCGCAGCGGCCCAGGTGTGCGAGACCGCCGCGTGCATCGCGCGCCACGAGGACGCCGCGCAGGCGCCGAGCCCGAACAGCCACGGGGCGCGCGCGATGCATCGCTTCGGAGTCGGCGGGGCGCGCGGCCAGGCCCGCGCGGGATTCCCGCAGGTGCTGCACGCGGGGCTGCCCATGCTGCGCCGACGCCTGGCCGCGGGCGCGCGCGCCGAGCACGCGAGGCTGGACGCGCTGCTGGCGATCATGGCCGAGCTCGACGACACCTGCCTGCTGCACCGCGGAGGCGACCCGGCGCTGGCTGCGGCGCAGGCCGGCGCGCGGCGGGTGCTGGAGCTGGGCGGCGCCGCCACCCGGGCGGGGCATGCGCAATTGCTGTGCCTGGATGCCGAACTCCTGGCGCGCAGGGCTTCGCCGGGAGGCAGCGCGGACCTGCTGGCGGCCAGTCTGTTCCTGCATGCGGTGACCACGAGCTGAACCCCTTCGATCCACGTTCCATCATGGAAAACCTCGAATTCGAATTCCGGGCGGACCGCCCCGTGGCGCAGCGAGCGCATATCGGGGTGGTCGGATCCGGGGACCTGGAAATCCTCATCCAGCCCGCCGAGGCCGGCGCGCGGGTGCGCGTCTGCACCAGCGTGGACGGCTATGGCGAGATCTGGCGCCGCGTGCTGCAACGGTTTTTCGAACGCCATCCGGTGGCCGCGGCGCTGCAAATCAACGACTTTGGCGCCACGCCGGGCGTCGTCGCCCTGCGCCTGGAACAAGCCCTGGAGGCCTCTCGCTCATGAATGCCACCCAGACGGCGCCCCAGCCCAGCGTGCTGGCGCGCCAGAGTTTCATCGAGATGAGCGCTCGCGAACGCGCCCGCAGCCTGCTCGACCCCGAGGGCCAGCGCGAACTGCTCGGACCCTTCGACGGCATGCAATCGCCCTGGCTGCCCCGCCAGGGCATCGTGCCGCAGTCCGACGATGGCGTGGTCGTGCTGCGCGGACGTCTGGACGCACGCGAGGCCGTGATCGCCGCCCTGGAGGGACGGTTTCAGGGCGGCAGCATCGGCGAGGTCTGTGGGGCCAAGATCTGCGCCGCGCTGGAACTGGCGCTGCGCGACTGCGAGGCCGGGCGGCCGGTGCTTCCAGTATTGCTGCTGGAGACCGGCGGGGTGCGCCTGCAGGAGGCCAACCTGGGGCTGGCGGTGATCGCGGAAATCCAGTCGGCGGTGGTGGCGTTGCGTCGACACGTGCCGGTGGTGGCGGTGATCGCGGGCATGGTCGGCTGTTTCGGCGGCATGTCGCTGGTGGCCGGCCTGTGCTCGCATATCGTGATCACGCGCCAGGCCCGCCTGGGCATGAACGGCCCCGAGGTGATCGAGCAGGAGGCTGGCGTGGAAGAACTCGACGCCGCCGACCGCCGCCTGGTGTGGAGCCTGATCGGCGGCGAGCAGCGCGTGGCCACCGGTCTGGCCGACGCGCTGGTCGAGGACGACGCGGCGCAAGTGCGCGAGCAAGTGCGTGGCTTCGCGCTGCAGGCGCCGGCCGCGGCGCGCAGTACACGGGTGGCGGCCTGGCGCGCACGCATCGACGCCCTGGCCGCGCGCGAGGATCTGGGGCCGGGGGAGTTGCGCGCGGCCTGGAAGGCGCCGCGCCAGGCACAGGGAGACAAGGCATGAACACGTCCCTTACGCGGGGGAGAATCTGGTTCGAGCACCTGGCCGCGGGCGCGCGGCCGGTGGAGGGCCTGCCGGCGTCGGTGCTGGCCGCCGACGGCACCCTGGACGCTGCCCCGGCGCGCTTTCTCGCCGTCGTTCCCGACCCGCACAGCCCCTTCGCCAGGGCCCGCCACGGCGAAGTCGGGCTGCGCGAGGCCTGGGGCCTGGCCGCGGCGGTGCGCGAGGCGTGCCGGCAGGACCAGGAGCGCGACGCAGCGCGCCGCGCGCTGGTCGC
>DAIDHU010000250.1 GCA_027451915.1 Thiomonas sp.
CCCGCCAGCTCCGGCATCTGCACCAGGCACTCGTCGCCGATCACGCGCTGGAAATCGCGCACCATCATCGGGTAGGGATGAGGGCCGGCCACCGTGCCGATGATGTAGAAGGTGTCCTCCACATGCGTGACCCAGTCGCGCAGCGCTTCGTTGAGCGCGTCCTTCAGGGTCTTCGAGCCGCTGTGCACGGGCACCACCTCCGCGCCCAGCAGGTGCATGCGGTACACGTTGGGCGACTGGCGCTTGACGTCCTCGGCGCCCATGTAGACCACGCACTGCATGCCATAGCGCGCCGCCACGGTGGCGCTGGCCACGCCGTGCTGGCCGGCCCCGGTTTCGGCGATCACCCGGCGCTTGCCCATGCGCTGCGCCAGCATGGCCTGGCCGATGGTGTTGTTGATCTTGTGCGCGCCGGTGTGGTTCAGGTCCTCGCGCTTGAGGTAGATCTGCGCCCCGCCGAGTTCGCGGCTCAGGCGCGCGGCGTGGTAGATCGGGCTCGGGCGCCCGACGAAATGACGCAGCTCGTTGTGGTACTCGGCCTGGAACTCGGGATCGGCGCGAAATCGCGCGTAGGCGTCCTTGAGTTCATCCAGGGCCTTGAACAGGGTCTCGGCGACGAAACTGCCGCCATAGGGGCCGAAATGGCCCTGCGCATCAGGAAGGTCGTACGGAAGCATGATGGATTCGGCGATGCTGGACAAAGGGATCGAGCCGTCTGCCCGGCGCCGCGCCTTCAGCCGCCCACTTGCGGGGCGCCATCGGCTCGCTGCGCCGCGGCATCGGCCGCGCGCACCGCGGCGACGAATTCTCGCATCGCCGCGGCATCCTTCACGCCCTTGGCGGATTCGACTCCGGAGGAGACGTCAACCGCCCAGGGGCGCACCCGCAGGATCGCCTGCGCCACATTTTCGGCACGCAACCCACCAGACAAAACGATGGGACTGCCGACGTTTGTTGGAATGAGTGACCAATCGAAGACCTCTCCACCCCCGCCGTAGCCTTCCACGAAGGCGTCGAGCAGCAAGCCGTGCGCGTGCGCGTGCCGGAGCCGCAAGTCTAGCAAATCCACTCCCGCGCGCATGCGCACGGCACGCAGGTAGGGGTGCCCGAAGAGCTCGCAGTCCTCCGGGGCCTCGTCGCCGTGGAACTGCAGCAGTGAGGGATGCAGGGCATCGATCACCTCGCGAACCCGGGCCGGCTCGGCGCGCACGAACAGCGCGACCACGCCGACCAGAGGCGGCAGTTCGCGCACGATGTCCAGCGCCTGGCGCAAGTTCACGGCGCGCGGACTCGGCGGGTAGAACACCAGGCCGATGGCATCCGCCCCGGCCCGCGCCGCCTCCACCGCGTCGCCGGGACGGGTGATGCCGCAGATCTTGATGCGGGTTCGGTGCATGCTCGAACTCCTCAGGCCAGCAGACGGGGCAGATCCAGGACGGGCTCGGGAATCTGCCATTGTGCCGCATAGGCGGGCCCGGCGAAATACAGCCCGTCGGGCATGAAGGTCGGCGCCGCCGCGGCGCGCTCACGCGCGCTCAGCACCTGGGCGATCCAGGCCGGGTCGCGGGCCCCGCTGCCCACGGCGATCAGGCAGCCCATGATGTTGCGCACCATGTGGTGCAGGAAGGCGTTGGCGTGGAAGTCGAAACTCCAGGTCCGCCCGTCCGGCGCCAGCTCGATGTCGATGCCATGCACGGTCTTGCAGGGACTTCGCGCCTGGCAGGAGCTGGCGCGCAAGGACGTGAAATCATGCTCTCCGAGCAAATGCGCGGCGCCTTCGCGCATGGCTTGCGCGTCCAGGCGGTGATGGGTCCAGCCCACCAGGCCGTGCAGCAGGGCCGGCCGCACCGCATGCTGCACCAGCACATACCGGTAGCGGCGCGACCGCGCGCTTTTCTGCGCATGGAAATCCTCGCCGGGCTCGCGCGACCACAGCACGCTGATGTCGGGGGGGAGAAAGGTATTGAGCCCGCGCACCCAGGACTGTGCGCCACGCCGCACCGGCGAGTCGAAATGCACCACCTGCTGCAGGGCGTGCACGCCGGCATCCGTGCGCCCCGCGCACACCACGCGCAGCGAGGCGCCGGTGAACTCGCGCAAGGCCTGCTCCAGGCGGTCCTGCACGGTGGCGCCGCCGGGCTGGCTCTGCCAGCCCTGGTAGGCGCAGCCGCGGTAGCTCAGCCCCAGCGCGATGCGCATGCTCGCGCGGCTCTCCCGTGCATGGGGCTCAGCCCAGCTGGGCGAGCAGCTTCTCGGCCTGCGCGCGGGTCTCGCCGTCGCTCTCGGCGATGATCTCGTGCAGCAGGTGGCGCGCCGAGTCCAGGTCGCCCATGGCGCGGCTTTCCTCCACCAGCGCCAGGCGCGTGTCCAGCGCCTGGGCGGGCGCGGAGGGCGACGGCTCGGCCACCGGTGGCAGGCCCAGGTCGAACTCCAGCGGCGCCGGCTCGGAGGCC
>DAIDHU010000251.1 GCA_027451915.1 Thiomonas sp.
CGCGCCGCAGACCTCGCAGGAGTCGCCGTACTGGTCGGCGGAATCGCATTTCGGGCAGTGGCCCTTGATATAGCGGTCGGGCAGGAACATGCCCTTGACGGGGTCGTAGAACTGCTCGATCGAGCGCGCGTAGATCAGGCCTGCCCGGCGCAGCGCGCAATAGATGTCCTGCGCCAGCCGGTGGTTCTCGGGGCCGTCGGTGCTGTGCCAGTTGTCGAAGCGGATGAGAAAGCCGTCGAGGTAG
Organism: Thiomonas sp.; assembly: GCA_027451915.1. Lineage (GTDB taxonomy): Bacteria > Pseudomonadota > Gammaproteobacteria > Burkholderiales > Burkholderiaceae_C > Thiomonas_A. The sequence continues at coordinate 245 of DAIDHU010000251.1, forward strand.
GCCTGGCGCCCGGCGGCGATGTCGGCGACGAACTGCTGCGGGGTCTTGCCCGCCTTCTCGGCGGCGATCATGATGGGTGCGCCGTGCGCGTCGTCGGCGCAGACAAAGTGCACCTCGTGACCCAGCATGCGCTGCAGGCGCACCCAGATGTCGGCCTGGATGTACTCCATCATGTGGCCGATGTGGAAGGCGCCGTTGGCGTAGGGCAGCGCCGTGGTGACGAACAGGCGTCGCTTCGCGGCGGGCGGGGTGCTGGAGGGGGAGGGCGTCGGCGAGGTCATGCGCGGTCGGATGCTGGCCGACCGGCGGGGAACCGGCGCGGCGGGGGGCGGCTGGGGCCGGCGCGGGCCGGCGGGGCGGCGCGAGGCGCGCCGAATGCGTCATTGTAGGCAGGCGCCGCGCAGCCTTGTGCCGGGCGGGGCTAGACTTGCGGGCTCTGGTGCGCCCTTGCCCGGGCGCGCCGAATCCTGTCACTCCGTTCGCCCCCCGCCATGTCCTCGTTGCCGACCCAGGAACAGATCGAACAAGCCCTCGACGCCGTCGCCGACCCCGGCAGCGGCCAGGGGCTGCGTGCCGCGCGCGTGCTGCGCAAGGTGGAGCAAGCCGGCTCCAGCGTGCGCGTGCAGCTTCAGTTCGGCTATCCGGCGCGCAGCCAGCACGAGGCGGTGCGCGATGCCGTGCGCCAGGCCGTGCGCGCCCTGCCCGGGGCCGCCTCGACCGAGGTGCAGGTGGACATTTCCACCCGGATCGAGGCACATTCGGTGCAGCGCGGGGTTCGCACCCTCGAGGGCGTGCGCAATGTGATTGCGGTGGCCTCGGGCAAGGGCGGCGTGGGCAAGAGCACCACGGCGGCCAACCTGGCGCTGGCGCTGGCCGCCGAGGGGGCGAAGGTCGGGCTGCTCGATGCCGACATCTACGGGCCCTCCCAGCAGATGATGCTGGGCCTGCAGGGCCGCCCGCAGAGCAGCGACGGCAAGACCATGGAGCCGCTGATCGGCCACGGCCTGCAGGTCATGTCCATCGGCGTGCTGATGGACGCGGACACGCCGATGATCTGGCGCGGCCCCATGGCCACCCAGGCGCTGGAGCAGCTGCTGCACCAGACCCGCTGGCAGGACCTGGACTACCTGGTGGTGGACATGCCTCCGGGCACCGGCGACATCCAGCTCACCCTCAGCCAGCGCGTGCCCCTGACCGGCGCGGTGATTGTCACCACGCCCCAGGACATCGCCTTGCTGGATGCCCGCAAGGGCCTGAAGATGTTCGAGAAGGTGCAGGTTCCGGTACTGGGCATCGTCGAGAACATGGCCACCCACGTGTGCTCGAACTGCGGCCACGTGGAAGCCATTTTCGGCAGCGGCGGGGGGCAGCGCATGGCCGAGGAGTACGGCGTGGAACTGCTGGGCTCGCTGCCGCTGGACCTGCGCATCCGCGAGCAGGCCGACAGCGGCACCCCCAGCGTGGCCGCCGAGCCGCAGGGCGCCGCCGCGCAGGAGTACCTGGCCATCGCGCGCCGCCTGGGCGCTCGCGTGGCGCAGCGCGCGCGCGACTACTCGGCGCGCTTCCCGAGCATCAAGGTCGTCGAGACCTGAGCCGCCGGGGGCCGCCGGGC
>DAIDHU010000252.1 GCA_027451915.1 Thiomonas sp.
ACCCTCTACACCACCCCGGTGATCTATCTCGAACTCGACCGCCTGCGCCGCTGGACCCTGAGCCGTTTGGGGCGCAGCGACCGGCCGCTGTCCCTGGATTCCCGTCCATGAAGTCCGCAATGCTCCCCTTGGTCTCGCGCGCCGGGCGCGCGGTCGGCGCCAGCCTGTGCGCCTGCCTGCTCGCGGCCTGCGCGGCGCGGCCGCCCATGCCACCCCTGCGCGAGCGACTTCCCGCGGCCTACGCCGCCGACCCCGGCTGGCGTGAGCTGGGCGAGGCCCCGCCCATGCCCGCGGACGGAGCCTGGTGGAAGGTATTCGGCGACCCGACCCTGGACCGACTGGAGCTCGAGCTGGGCCGGCACAACCAGAGCCTGGCCGCGCAACTCGCCGTGTACCAGCAGGCGCAGGCGGCGCTGGAGCAGGCGCGCGCCGCCTACGCGCCGGTGCTGCAGGCGACAGCCGGCGCGACCCGCTCGCGCAGCCTGGCATCGCAGGGCGCCGCGGCATCGGCGCAGAACAGTTTCAGCGCCGGTGCGCAGGCCAGCTGGGAACCCGATCTGTGGGGCAGCGTGCGCCTGCAGGTGGAGCAGGGCAGGGCCAATGCGCAGGCCAGCCAAGCCACCCTGCGCTACACCCGGCTCAGCCTGGAGGCCAGCCTGGCCAACACGTACCTGCAGCTGCGCACCGTGGACGCCCAGGCCCAGCTGGCCGCCGCCACCGTGGCGGACTACGCCCGGGCCCTGCAACTCACCCGATCCCGCTACCAGGCCGGCGTGGACACGGCGGCCAACGTGGCGCAGGCGCGTACCCAGTTGCTGCAGGCGCAGACCGCCAGCACCGACCTGCAGGTCACGCGCCGGCAATTGCTGGACGCCATCGCCGTGCTCGTGGGTCAGCCGGCGCCCGGCTTCGCGCTGGCGCCCGACGGGGAGCTGCCGGCACTGCCGCGCGTGCCGGCCGGAGTGCCGGCCGAGCTGCTGCTGCGCCGGCCCGACCTGGCCGCGGCCTCGCAGCAGGTGCTGGCCGCCAACGCGCAGATCGGCATCGACCAGCGCGCCTGGCTGCCCACCATCACGCTGGGAGCCTCCGCCGGTGCGCAGGCGGCCACCCTGGCGCAACTGTTCAGCGCGCCGACCCTGTACTGGTCGCTGGGCCCCAGCCTGGCGGCGACCCTGTTCGACGGCGGCCTGCGCAGCGCGAAACTCGCGGCCGGCCGCGCCGCGTACCGGCAGACGGTGGCGGTGTACCGGCAGGACGTGCTGCAGGCCATGCAGCAGGTGCAGGACAACCTGTACGCGCAAGCCATCCTGCGCCACGAGGCCCGACAGCAGGACCAGGTGGTGCGGGCGGCCGAGCTTTCCCTGCGCCTGGCGCTCAACCAGTACAAGGCCGGAACCGCGGATTATCTGGGCGTGATCACGGCCCAGACCACGGCGACCAGTGCGCGCAACGCGGTGCTGACCCTGCGCAACCGGCGCTACGCGGCGGCGGTGAACCTGATCGCCGCGCTGGGCGGATCCTGGGGCGCGGCAGAGTCGGCGCCGGCGCCGCCGGGGCGATAGACTGGGGCTTTTGCGGACCCAGGCCCATGTCGTCCCCTTCGACACCCGGCCCGGCGGCGGCCAGGCCGACCACCGGCGCAGCTGAGATCCCCGACGAGCCGCTGAGCCTGGCGCGCTTTGTCGAGTTGTTCACCGCGGTGATGCTGCCCATCCTGCTGGCGGCCATCGACCAGACCCTGCTGGCCACGGCCACGCCGGCCATCGCGCGTGATTTCGACAACCTGCGCGACAGCACCTGGATCGCGGTGGGTTACCTGCTGGCCTCCACCATCATGGCGCCGCTGTACGGGCGCCTGGGCGACCGCTACGGGCGCCGTGATGCGCTGCTGGGCGCGCTGGGGCTGTTCGCGCTGGGATCGCTGGCCTGCACGGCCAGCCCCGGCATGTGGTGGCTGATCGGGGCGAGGGTGCTGCAGGGCCTGGGCGGCGGCGGCCTGATGGTCATGAGCCAGGCGCTGATCGGCGAGGTGGTGTCGCCGCGCCAGCGCCCGCGCTTCCAGGCCTGGCTGAGTGGCGTGTTCGTGCTGTCCAGCGTGGTCGGGCCTGTGCTGGGCGGCATCGTGGTCAGCCGCTACAGCTGGCGCTGGCTGTTCGTGGCCAACCTGCCGCTGTGCGCGATCGCGGCGTGGCGCGTCGGGCGGCTGGCGAAGGGCTCCGGGCACGCGGAGCCGGGCCAGGGGCACGACGCGGCCGGGGTGCTCATGTTCGCCGGCGGCGCCGGGCTCGCCTTGCTGTGGCTGACACTGGCCGGGCACCGATTCGCCTGGCTTTCGCTGCCCAGCCTGCTCATGGCGGGCTGCGCGCTGGCGCTGGGCTGGCTGCTGGTGCGCCACGAACGCCGCCAGCGCCATCCCTTTCTTCCGCTGGAGCTGCTGCGCATACCGGCTGCGGCGTGGACCGCGCTGACCGTGGTGCTGTTCGCCTCCTGCATGTTCGCGCTGGTGTTCTTCCTGCCCGTGTACCTGCAGATCGCGCGCCACGGCAGCGCGGCGCGCGCCGGCCTGCTGCTGCTGCCGCTGACCGCCGGCGTCGTGCTGGGATCCAACCTCACCGGGCGCATCATCGCGCGCAGCGGGCGCCCGGACCTGCCGCCGCGCCACGGGCTGGTCGTGTCCGCGCTGGCCTTGCTGGCGCTGGCACTGGCGCCTCCCGCCGGGTTGGGGGTGGGGGTGCTGGGCCTGATCGCCGGCCTCGGATTCGGCAGCGTGATGCCCAGCTCGCAACTGCTGGTGCAGGCGGTCGCCGGGCGCAGCCGGCTGGGGGCCGCCGCGGCGACGATTTCCCTGGCCCGCTCCACTGGCGCCTCGCTGGGCACCGCCGTGTTCGGAAGCCTGGTGTTCGGCATCGCCTCGCCGGCCGACCTGCACGCCGCGCTGAACGCGTCCAGCGCGGCGGCGACCCAGCGTGTCACCGAAGCCTTCCACATCGGATTCGGCGCGGCGGCGCTGGTGGCGGTGGCGGCGGTGTTCGCCGCCCGCAAGGTGCCGAGGGTCGAGTTGTAGTCGAGGCCCGCGGCTTTTGCCGCGGGCTTTGTCCTGGATCATGCGGCGTGGCCGCCGTCGCGGCTAGAGTGGGGCTTTTCCCTGGGTGTGCCTCGCCGTGCAAGCTCCTCCCGTTGCCCCGCCCTGGTGGCGCCAGCCCTGGCCCTGGGCCTTGATCGCCCTGCCGGGCTCGATGGTGCTCATCGGATTCGCGCTGCTGGCCGTGGCCATGCACGGGCGCGACAGCCTGGTCACCAGCCACCCCTATGAGCGCGGGCTGCGCGTGGGTAGCAGCATCGAGCAGGCGCGGCGCGCACGCCAACTGGGGCTCAGTGCGCAGATTTCCTGGCATGCGGGGCTGCTGAGCGTGCACCTGCGGCCGGCTCCCGGCGACTCCCTGCTGCACCTGCATCTGCGACATCCCCTGCGCCGCAGCGGCGACCTGAACCTGGTTTTGCAGCGCAGCGCCCCCGGGGTCTACCAGGCCACCGCGGTGCTCGACCCGGTGGTCTACGCCGCGCAGCTGCAGGGCAGCGACTGGAGCCTGACCGGACGCTGGCGCGAGGGCGCGGCGACCACCCTGTGGCCGGGCGTGGCCGACGCCAGCGGGGACGCTCCCCAGGACGACTAACCAGCTGCCGGCTAGCCGCCCGGCAGCGCCGCGCAGACCGGGCAGTCCGGGTTGCGCCGCAGGACCATGGTGCGTATGTCCAGGTCCAGCGCATCGATCAGCAGCAGGCGCCCGGCCAGGCTGCGTCCGGCGCCCGCCAGCAGCTTCAGGGCCTCCAGCGCCTGCAGGCTGCCCACCACCCCCACCAGCGGCGCGATGACCCCCATCACCGCGCAGCGCACTTCCTCGACCGGCGCGTCGGGGGCGAACAGGCAGGCGTAGCAGGGGCCGCGGCCTTGCTCCCCGGCCCGTGTGTCGAACACCCCCACCTGGCCGTCGAAGCCGATGGCCGCGCCGCTGACCAGGGGCACGCCGCGGCGCACGCAGGCTGCGTTCAGCGCATGGCGGGTGGCGAAGTTGTCACTGCAGTCCAGGGCCACGGTGGCATCGGCCAGCAGTTCGTCGAGCAGCGCGGCGTCGGCGCGGCGAGCCACCGTGTGGATGCGGGGGTGGGGATTGATCTGCTGCATGGCGATGCGCGCCGATTCCACTTTCGCCATGCCCAGGCGCTGCTCGGTATGCGCGATCTGGCGCTGCAGGTTGGTGGCGTCGACCGTGTCATCGTCCACCAGGGTGATGCGTCCCACCCCGGCGCCCGCGAGGTACAGCGCCACCGGAGAGCCCAGGCCGCCGGCGCCCAGCACCAGCGCATGCGCGTCCAGGATGCGCTGCTGCCCGTCGATGCCCACGGCGTCGAGCAGGATGTGGCGCGAATAGCGCAGCAGTTCGGAATCGTTCATGCGGCGTGCCGCGGGGGCGGGCGGGGCCGCGACCGCGGCCCCGTCGCCCGCCTCAGGGCGTGTGCGCCGGCTGCGCCGGCTTCGAGGCGGCGCTCGCCGCGCTCAGCTGCTGCGCGGGCGCCTTCTCGGTGACCACAGGCTTGTGCTGCAGCAGGTTCAACGCCTGTTCGAGTTGCCAGTCCTGCTTGCTGCCGTATTCGGGCAGCTTGGGGAACTTCTTCGGATTCTTCTCGATGGCCGCTTCCAGCTCCTGGCGGGCCTCGTGCTGGCGTTGCAGTTCCTGGCGCAGCTGCGGGGAACTGGCGGCCTGCGTGCCGGTGCCGATCTGGTTCTTGTAGTCCACCTCGCGCATGCGCAGCGCCGCGTAGGGATCACCGCTGGGCAGCGGGCCGACCACGTAGTTCGGCGTGATTCCTCGCGCCTGGATGGACTCGCCGTTGGGCGTGAAGTAGCGCGCGGTGGTCAGCTTCAGCGCGGTGTCCGGACCCAGCGGAAGCACCGTCTGCACCGAGCCCTTGCCGAAGGTCAGCTCGCCCATCACCTGGGCGCGCTTGTAGTCCTGCAGCGCGCCGGTGACGATTTCCGAGGCCGAGGCCGAGCCGCCGTTGACCAGCACCACCAGCGGCACGGTCTTCACCGCGTCCGGCAGCGAGGCCAGCGGGTTCTGCCCCGGCACGCGCGAGTAGTCGCTGGGCGTGTTGCGGTAGGAGACGTTGGCTTCGGGGATCTGCCCGCGCGTGGACACGATCACCGAGTTGGGCGGCAGGAAGGCCGAGGCCACGCCCACCGCGCTTTCCAGCAGACCGCCCGGATCGTTGCGCAGGTCAAGCACCAGACCCTTGAGCCTGGGGTCGGCCTTGTACAGATCGTCCACCTTGGCCACGAACTCGGGCAGGGTGTCGGACTGGAACTGGTTGATGCGCACCCAGCCGTAGCCGGGCTCGACCATGCGCCCACGCACGCTCTGCACGTGGATCTCCTCGCGGGTGATCACCAGGGTCATCGTGCGGTTCGTACTCTTGCGCACCAGCGTGAGCCGAACCTGCGTGCCCGGTTTGCCGCGCATGAGCTTGACCGCCTTGTCCAGGGGAAGTCCCTTGACCGCGGTGTCGTCGATGCGCGTGATCAGGTCGCCGGCCTGGATGCCCGCGCGCGCCGCCGGGGAGCCCTCGATGGGCGAGACCACCTGGATCAGCCCGTCCTTGGGCGCGATCTCGATGCCCACGCCGACGAACTTGCCGCTGGTGCTCTCGCGAAACTCCTTGTAATCTTTCGCGTCCAGGTATTCCGAATGCGGATCCAGGCCGTTGACCATGCCGTTGATGGCGTCCTGCACGAGCTTCTTGCCGTGCACCGGCTCGAAGTAGTCGGCCTTGATCAGGCCGTACACCGCAGCCAGTTGCTGCAGTTCCTCCAGCGGCAGCGGCGACACCGAGCCCCGGGCGAAGGCCTGGAGCTGCAGGGTCGCCAGGGCGCCCGTGAGCATGCCGGCGCCGATCCACGCCGTGATCTTGAGTTTGCCTGCCATGCGGTGTCCTTCGAATCCGGGCCCCGAGTATAGGTCCAGGGCGGCGCCCGCAGGCGCGCCCGCCGCGGGCCGCCGGGGCTCAGGATCGGGCCTGCGGATCCTCGAGGTAATAGCGGCGGATGGGCTTGAGCTCGGCATCGAGCTCGTACACCAGCGGCACGCCGTTGGGGATGTTCAGGCCCACGATGTCGGCGTCGGAGATGCCGTCCAGGTGCTTGACGATGGCGCGCATGGAGTTGCCGTGCGACACCGCCAGCACGCGACGCCCCGCGCGGATGGCCGGGGCCAGGGATTCCTCCCACAGCGGCATGACCCGGCGCACCGTGTCCTGCAGGCACTCGGCCAGGGGCAGCTCGTCCGCGTTGACGCGGGCGTAACGCGGATCTGCCGCCAGTTCATGGCGGTGCGCTTCGTTCATCAACGGCGGACGCACGTCGTAGCTGCGGCGCCACTGCAGAACCTGCTCGTCGCCGTACTTGGCCGCGGTTTCCGCCTTGTTCAGTCCCTGCAGCGCGCCGTAGTGCCGCTCGTTGAGCCGCCAGCTGTGCACCGTGGGCAGCCACATGCGGTCCATTTCGTCCAGGCACAGCCACAGCGTGCGCACGGCGCGCTTGAGCACGGAGGTGTAGGCGACGTCGAAATCCAGTCCATGGGCCTTCAGCAGCTGGCCGGCGCGGCGCGCTTCGGCGATGCCCTTGTCGGTGATGTCGACGTCCACCCAGCCGGTGAATCGGTTTTCCTGGTTCCAGGTCGATTCGCCGTGGCGAATCATCACGAGTTTGTGCATGGTTCGGGAAAGCAAGGTGAAGGCTGTATCGTAGTGGACGCCGCCGGCGCGGCGGCGGCGTCGCGAAGTTCCTAGAATGTCGGTTTCGTCTTCTGGCCAGCGGAGAGCAATTTGAAGTTCATCATCGACAACCTTGCGTTGATCGCCATTGCCGTGGTCTCCGGCGGCATGCTGCTGTGGAGCTCGTTTTCCCGGGGCGGGGGCTCGGGCGGTGTGACCGTGGCCGAGGCCGTGCGCCTGATGAATCGCGAGAAGGGCCTGATGATCGACGTGTGCGAGACCACCGAGCACGCCGCGGGCCACTGCGTGGGGGCGCGCAATATTCCCCTGGGCGAACTCGAGAAGCGCGCCGCGGAATTGCCGAAGAACAAACAGCTCCCGGTGCTTTTGATGTGCCAGAGCGGTGCGCGCGCGGCGCGCGCCGCGAACACGCTGCGCAAGCTGGGCTATGAGCACGCGGTGCCGGTCCAGGGTGGCCTGCGCGCCTGGCGCGAGGCCGGCCTGCCGGTCGAGAAGGGCTGAACGACCATGACGGCTCCACGAGTTCGCATGTACACCACCGCGGTGTGCCCCTACTGCCTGCGCGCGAAGGATCTGCTGCGCCGACGCGGGGTCGAGCACATCGAGGAATTGCGCGTCGACCTCGATCCTGCGCTGCGCGAAGCCATGATGCGCTCCACCGGGCGCCGCACCGTGCCGCAGATCTACATCGGCGAGCACCATGTCGGCGGCTGCGACGACCTGCACGCCCTGGATGCCGCCGGCGGCCTGCAGCCGCTGCTGCGCGAAGCCGGGCAGGGCTGAGCCGCGGCACGGCCGCGCGACGCTGGCGCCGCGCGGGCTTGCCGGGATCGCGGGCACCACGCCCGGGCGCGCCGGGGTCGTGGCTTCGACACCTACAATGCCCGGGCACCGCGCTCGCGGGCCCGCGAGGGTTCCCCGAGCGGACATCAACCTAGCCTGGAGTCTTCCTGCATGAGCACCCCCCGACCCGCAGACGCCGCGCAACAGCGGCAACCGGTATTCGCGTTGCAGCGTTGCTACCTGAAGGACCTGTCGCTGGAACAGCCCAATTCCCCGCAGATCCTGCTGGAGCAGGCGCAGCCCACGGTGGACGTGCAGATGAACGTGGAATCCCAGAGCCTGGCCGAGGGCGTGGTCGAGGTGTGCGTGACCGCCACCATCACCGCGCGCATCGACCAGCGCACGCTGTTCCTGGTCGAAGGCAAGCAGGCCGGCATTTTCGAGCTTCGCAACGTCCCGCAGGAGCATGCGGACCTGCTGCTGGCCATCGCCTGCCCCCAGACCGTCTACCCCTACCTTCGCGCCAACCTGGCCGACATGATCACCCGTGCCGGCTTCCCGCCGGTGCACCTGGCCGAGATCAACTTCCAGGCCATGTACGAAGCCCAGCAGGCGCAGCAGGCCCAGCAGGCCGGCGGCGAGGCCGCGGGGTCGACGCTGAACTGATGCTCCAGGGCGCGAGCTTGGGCGCGACGGGCCGGGAGCCGTGATGAAGCCGGGTGTTGCGCTCAGCGTGCTCGGTGCCGGCGCCTGGGGCACCGCGCTGGCGGTGCATGCAGCCGCTCGTGCCCGGACCCTGCTGTGGGCGCGCGATGCCGAGTTGCTGGCACAGCTGCGCATGCGCGGCGAGAACACGCGCTACCTGCCGGGAATCGAGCTGCCGCAGGCATTGGGCCTCGAGGAATCGATGACCGCGGCGCTGCGCCACGCGGCGGGAGACGGCCTGGTGGTGCTGGCTGTGCCCGTGGCCGGCTTGCGCGGCCTGGCGCTAGCGCTGCGCGCATGCTGGGAGCGGGGCGATGCGCAGCTGCCCGCGGCGCTGCTCATCCTCGCCAAGGGTTTCGAACAGAACAGCGCGGCCCTGCCGCACGAGGTGGTGGAGCAGGAGCTGCGGGGCCTGGCCCGGGCGCCCGCCATCGGCATGCTGTCGGGACCGAGCTTCGCCCTGGAGGTGGCGCGGGGCCTGCCGGTGGGCCTGGTGGCCGCAGGCTCGCAGGTCGCCCTGGCCCGCTGCGCGGTGCGCGCGCTGCATGGCGGCGCCATGCGCGTGTACGCCAGCGACGACGTGGTGGGCGTGGCGGTGGGCGGAGCCGTGAAAAACGTGCTGGCCATCGCCTGCGGGATCAGCGACGGGCTGGGGCAGGGGGCCAATGCGCGCGCCGCGCTGATCACCCGCGGCCTGGCGGAAATGGCCCGCCTGGGGCAGGCGCTGGGCGCGCGCCCGGAGACCTTCATGGGCCTCAGTGGCATGGGCGACCTCGTGCTGACCTGCACGGGCGAGCTCTCGCGCAACCGCCGCGTGGGTCTGCAGTTGGCCGCGGGCAAGGACCTGCAG
>DAIDHU010000253.1 GCA_027451915.1 Thiomonas sp.
GATGCCGCGCGCCGTGGCGCCCGGCCGGACGCGCGCCTGCTGGCGCTGCGCCAGACCTTCACCCGTCTCGGGCCCGAGTTCTACAGCAGCCACGCACCGCAGGGCCTGCCCCAGCCTCGGCTGCGCCTGGTCAGCGAGGACGCGGCGCGCCTGCTCGGGCTGCGCGCTCCGGCACCCGGCGAAGCGCGGGATGCCGAGTCCTGCGCGCGCTGGGCCCACCTGTTCAGCGGCAATGCCGCGGCCGCCGGGGCCCCCGAACCCGCGGGCTGCGAGGCGATCAGCACGGTCTACGCCGGCCATCAGTTCGGCAACTGGGCCGGGCAACTCGGCGACGGGCGCGCGCACCTGCTCGGGGAGGTTCCGGCGCCCGATTCCGCGCAGGCCCTGGGCCATGCCTGGTGGGAAGTGCAGATCAAGGGCGCCGGGCGCACGCCCTGGTCGCGCCACGCCGACGGCCGCGCCGTGCTGCGCTCGTCGCTGCGCGAATTCCTGTGCAGCGAGGCCATGTGGCACCTGGGCGTGCCGACCACGCGCGCCCTGTGCCTGGTGGACTCGGACCTGCCGGTGCGACGCGAGGGCATCGAGAGCGCCGCGGTGGTGGCGCGCCTGAGCCCCAGCTTCCTGCGTTTCGGGCATTTCGAGCATTTCAGCCATTCGGGGCGCCACGATGCGCTGCGCAGGCTGGTCGACTACACCGTGGAGCGCCTGTTTCCGCAGGCCGCGCAGGCCGCCAACCCGGCACTGGCCCTGTTGCGCGAGGTCGGCGCCGCCACGGCTTCGCTGGTGGCGCGCTGGCAATGCGTGGGCTTCGTGCATGGGGTCATGAATACCGACAATATGTCGATGCTCGGCTGGACCATCGACTACGGCCCCTTCGGATTCATCGACGCCTTCGATCCCGGCTACACGCCCAACACCACGGATGCCTACGGACGCTACGCCTGGGCACGCCAACCGGCCGTGGCGCGCTGGAACCTGCTCGCGCTGGCCCAGGCGCTGCTGCCGCTGATCGGCGACGAGCAGTCCGCGCGCGACGCCGTCGAGGAATTCGCCGACCATTTCATGCCGGCGATGCGCGACGGCATGCAGGACAAGCTGGGGCTCGGCCCCGCGCGCGACGACGACCCCGACCTGGTGCAGGACTGGATCGACCTGCTGGCCGCCTGCCGCGCCGACTGGACCATCGCGCACAGGCAGCTCGCGCATTGCGTGCCCCAGCCTCAGGCCGGCGTGCCCGAGGCCCTGCAGGAGCAGTTCGCGGCCTGGCCGCAACGCCTGCGGGACTGGCTGGACCGCCTGCAGCGCCGGCTCGAGGGGCTGGATGCAGCGCAGCGTGCCGAGCGGGCCGCGCGCATGCGCAGGGCCAATCCCTGCTATGTGCTGCGCCATCACCTGGGCCAGGCCGCGATCGCCCAGGCCCAGGCGGGCGATTTCGGCGCCGCGCGGCGCCTGCAGCAGGTGCTGCGCCGGCCCTACGAGGAACAGGCGGGCTGCGAGGATCTGGCCGCCGCGCCCCCGGCCGACGCGGGACCGCCCGTGCTTTCGTGCTCGTCCTGAGCCAGAGCCGATGCCCGGCCTGCGAACGTAGGACAATGGAGCGCGGAGCGTCGCGTGCCCCGGCCTGGCGCGCGCAATTCCCCGAGGAGTGAATATGTCGACCCCCCCTGCCCCCCCGACCGACCCCGAACAGGATCGCGCGTGGCGCGAGCGCCTGAGCCCGGAGCAATACCAGGTCACGCGCCTCAGCGCGACCGAGCGCCCCTTCAGCGGAAAGTACTGGGACCACCACGACCCCGGCGCCTACCGCTGCGTATGCTGCGGCGCGCCGCTGTTCACGTCCGACGCCAAGTACGATTCGGGCTGCGGCTGGCCGAGCTTCACCGCGCCGGCGCCCGACGCGAGCGTGGCCGAGCACGTCGACCGCAGCCACGGCATGGTGCGCACGGAGGTGCGCTGCGCCCACTGCGAAGCCCACCTCGGGCATGTGTTCCCCGACGGCCCGGGCCCCACCGGGCTGCGCTACTGCATCAATTCGGCCTCACTGGACTTCGAAGCCCAGGCCGACAAGCCGCCGCCCTCCTCCCCGCCGGGCGATTCCTCCCGCTGAGTCCCGCGCCCAGGCGCTGGCCGCCCTCCGTCGCCTCACCCGGAACCCTCGATGAAGCTGCTGTTCGATTTTTTCCCGATCATCCTGTTTTTCGTCGCCTTCAAGTTCGGCGGCATCTACGTGGCCACCGCGGTGGCCATCGCGGCCACCGTGCTGCAGATCGGCTGGGTGTGGCTGCGTCGGCGCCGCGTGGAACCCATGCTGTGGGTCAGCCTGGTGATCGTCGTGCTGTTCGGCGGGGCCACGCTGCTGCTGCACGACGAGACCTTCATCAAGTGGAAGCCCACGGTTTTGTACTGGGTCTTCGCCCTGAGCCTGGCCGGCGGCCAGTTGCTGATGCGGCGCAACCTGATCCGCTCCCTGCTGGGCAGCCAGCTGGAACTGCCCGAGGCGGCGTGGACAAGGCTGAACTGGTCCTGGACCGGCTATTTCGCGCTCATGGGCGTGGTCAACCTGTGGGTGGCCTACACCTTCTCGACGGCTGCCTGGGTGAACTTCAAGCTGTTCGGCAGCCTCGGACTGACCCTCGTGTTCGCGGTGCTGCAATCCCTGCTGATCGCGCGCTACCTTCCGTCCAAGGCTCCCTGAGGCAGCGATGACCCGCCAGCAACGCATCGAGCAGGCGCTTCGAGAGGCCTTCCCGGGCGACCCCACGCAGGTCGAGGACCTGTCCGCCCAGCATCATGGACACGCCGGCTTCGACTCCCTGGGCAGCCATTTCCGCGTGCGCATCCGCAGCGCTCGCTTCGCCGGACTGGGGCCTCTTGCAAGGCATCGCCTCGTGTATGATGCCCTGGATCCTCTGCTGCGGCAGGAAGTCCATTCGGTGACGCTGGACCTGCGCCCTCTCTGAGAAAGCGCACGCGAGCGGCGGGTCCGGCGCTCGCGCGCGCGCAGGCAAGCTGCCGGCGCGCATGGCGCGCCCGCGGCGCCGCCGCTTGCTTCTTGCCCCGCTGGTCGAGAAGTCCGTTCATCCAACGTTAATCCGCGGTTTTTGCCACGTTCCTCCAGGCTGATTGCTCCATGACCCTGCTCCGTACCAAACTCCTTCCCGCCGCTGTGGCGCTGGCCCTGTTCAGCCCGCTGGCGATGGCGCAGAACGCCGCCACCGTGAACGGCAAGCCGATTTCCGAATCCCTGGTCGACGCCGTCGCCGCCAACATGGCCAAGCAGCAAGGCCAGCAGGTCACGCCCCAGCTCAAGGAGCAGATCAAGAAGGAAATGATCCTGCGCGAGGTGATGGTGCAGCAGGCGGAGAAGATGGGCCTGCTCAAGAAGCCCGAGATCCAGGACGAGCTGGAGATCAACCGCCAGAACGTGCTGATCCGCGCCGTGCTGGGCGACTACCTGAGCAAGCATCCGATCACCGACGCCCAGGTCAAGGCCAAGTACGACCAGTTCGCCAAGTCCTTCGGCAGCACCGAGTACGAAGCGCAGCACATCCTGGTGCCCACCCAGAAGGAAGCCGAGGACGTGATCGCCCAGCTCAAGAAGGGTGCCAAGTTCTCCGATCTGGCCAAGAAGTATTCCAAGGACAGTGGCTCGGCCACCAATGGCGGCAAGCTCGGCTGGTCCACCCCGGGCAACTTCGTCCCGGCCTTCGCCGACGCGATGACCAAGCTCAAGCCCGGCCAGTACACCACCACTCCCGTGCAGACCCAGTTCGGCTGGCACGTGATCAAGCTCGACGCCACGCGCCCGGCCAAGCCGCCCGCGCTGGAACAGCTGCGTCCGCAGATCGTGCAGGAGCTGCAGCGTGAAGAAGTGCAGAAGTACCAGCAGGAACTGCTGGCCGGAGCGAAGGTCACCCAGTAATCCCGGGGCCCTGTCGCCTGCGCGAGAGCCGACCCGCGGGTCGGCTTTTTCGTGGGCGCTCGCCAGCGGGCATGCGCGCTGTTGTGGCGCGGCCGGGCGCGGCGCAGAATCGGGCGCTTGCGCCTTCCCTCCTGCAACAGCCTGCCCGACCCGATGCCCATGGCCGTCAACTTCGAACTCCACGATCTGATCGCGTTCCGGGCGGTGGCCGAGCTGGGGAATTTCCGCAAGGCGGCGGAGGCCGTGCACATTTCCCAGCCCGCCTTCAGCCGGCGCATCGACAAGCTCGAGCAGTCCCTGGGCATCCGGCTGCTCGAGCGCACCACGCGCGAGGTCAAGCTGACCGCCGTGGGCCGGGAGTTCGCGCGCAGCATCAGCAACCTGCTCGACGGACTCGACGAGACCTTGCTCAGCGTGCGGGGAATCGGCACCGGGCGCATGGGCGAAGTGTGCATCGCCTGCGTGCCTTCGACGGTCTATTACTTCCTGTCCAACGTGATCCAGCGCTACCGGGCCCAATATCCCAAGCTGCGGGTGCGCGTGTTCGACGCCAGCGCCAATGAGGTGTTGACGGCCGTGTCCAGCGGGGAGGCCGACTTCGGGATCAATTTTCTCGGCGGCTCCGAGGCCGAGATCGACTACCGGCCCTTGCTGACGGAGCGTTTCGTCATCGCCTGCCGCCGCGATCATCCGCTGGCCGCCCGCCGCAAGGCCACCTGGCGCGACCTGGAGGACCACGACTTCATACTCACGGCGAAGTCCTCGGGCAACCGGCTGCTGCTCGATCAGGCGCTGGCCGGCACCTCCACCCGGCTGCGCCCGGTCTATGAGGCCCGGCATGTCACCACGCTGCTGGGCCTGGTCGAGGCCGGCCTGGGCGTGGCCGCGGTTCCCTCGCTGGCCATGCCCCAGTACGAGCATCCGCTGCTCATGAGCATTCCCCTGGGCGAGCCCCAGGTCACGCGGCGCATCGGGCTCATCAAGCGCCGCGGGCGCCAGCTGTCGCCCGAGGCCCAGCAGCTCTACGAGTTCGTCGCCGCCAGGCGGCCGAAGCCCGGGGCGGCGCGCACCGCCAAGGCGGGCAAGGCGGCGGCGCCGCCCACCCGCCGCCCACGCTCCTAGGAGCGCAAGCTGGCCAGCACCCGGTCGACCATCACCATCGACTGGCCGAGGTAGTTCGCGGGGTCGAGCATGCGCTGCAGTCCGGCGCGATCCACGTGCGCCGAGATCTCGGGATGGGCGCACAGCAGTTCGAGCAGGGGCCTGCCCTCGGCGAGGGCCTGGCGGCACAGGTCATAGACCAGGTCGTGCGCGTACTCTCGCCCGATGTACTTGCCCAGGCCCATCATCACCGCCTCGCTCATGACCAGGCCGTCGGTCAGGTCCAGATTGCGCCGCATGGCCGCGGCGTCGACCTGCAGGCCCTCCAGGACCTGCCGGCTCTGGCGCAGCGCGCCGGCCATCAGGCAGAAGGCCTCGGGCAGCACGATCCACTCGATTTCCCAGGGGCCGGTGGATCGCTCGTGATCGGCGACCATGGCATCCATGAGGGCGGCTGCATGCTGGCGCACCACGCTGATGGCGGCGTGGATGTAGCAACTCGCGATGGGGTTGCGCTTTTGCGGCATGGTGGACGAGGATCCGCGCCCATGGTGATAGGGCTCGTAGACTTCGCCCACCTCGGTCTGCATCATCAGCTTGACGTCCATGCTGAGCTTGCCCAGGGTTCCGCCCACCAGCCCGAGGAAGGCGCCGACCTCGGCGATGTTGTCCCGGATGGTGTGCCAGGCGATCACAGGCTGCTCGAGCCCGAGCTCCGCGCACAGTCCGGCCTGGGTCTGCATGGCGCCCCGCTCCAGCGAGGCCAGGGTGCCCGCGGCACCGGCGAACTCGCCCACCAGCACCCGTTTGCGCAACTGGGCAAGACGCTCGCGATGGCGCTCGATCGCCGACAGCAGGCCGGCCATCTTGTAGCCGAAGGTCACCGGGATGGCCTGCTGCAGATTGCTGCGCCCGATCATCGGCGTATCCCGATGGTCTCGGGCCAGCCGTGCCATGGCGGCGGAGATGGCCGCCAGCTCGCGCTCGACGATGGCCAGGGCCTCGCGGATCTGCAGCACCGTGGCGGTGTCGGTGATGTCCTGGGTGGTGGCGCCCCAGTGGCAATACTCTCCGAGCTTGTCGCGGCACAGGGCGTTGAGCTGGGAGACCACGCCAAGCACGGGGTAGCCGATGCGCTCGGTCTGCTCGCGCAACCGCGCCATGTCGATCTGCCCGACTTCGCAATGGCGGACGATCTCGTCGGCGGCCTCCTGGGGAATCAGGCCCAGGCGGGCCTGCACGACGGCCAGCGCGCGCTCGATGTCCAGGTATTTCTGGGTCCGGTTCTCGTCGGACCATACCTGGCGCATCTCGTCGCTGCTGAAAATGCCCTGGAAGATGGTGGAATCGATGATGGAGGAAGCCATGGTGCGAATCTCGAAGGAAAATGGGGAAATCAAAGTCCGGCCCGGCGCAGCACGCGCAGGGCCTGGAGCACGACCGGACGGTCCACCATGCGCCCATCGACGCTGACGGCCCCCGCCCCGGCCGCATCGGCGGCCACGACTCGGCGCGCCCAGTCCAAGGCCGCGGCATCCGGGGCGATGGCCGCGTGCACCGGCTCGATCTGGCCAGGATGTATGCACAATTTGGCGCCGAAGCCTCTGCGCCGGAACCACGACCAGTCCGACAACAGGCGGGCCTCGTCCTGGAGTTGCGGAGTCACGCCGGCCACCGGCGGCGCCAGCCCGGCCAGGCGCGATGCGAGCACGAGCTGCGCCGCGGCCTGCTCCAGGGGCCACGGATCCTCGTCGATGTCCAGGTCCAGGTCGACGGCGAAGTCCAGGGTGCCGAAGACCAGCCTGAGCACCCCCGGGGCGGCGGCTATGTCGCGGCAGGCCTCGAGTCCCCGCGCGCTTTCCACCAGGGGCAGCACGCGGGCCTCGGGTACGGCGCGAAGCACCAGCTCGACCTGCTCGGCATGCTCCACCTTGGGGAGCATGACCTGGCGCAGGCCCGATGCGCGAACCAGTTCCAGATCCTCGGCGACAAACCGGGTCGCGGCGTCGTTGACCCGAAGCGCGATGCGCTCCAGCGCGTCGGGGGGCTGCCGTCCGGCCCAGGCCAGGACCAGTTCCCTGGCCTCGGCCTTGCGCGGCGCCTCCACCGCGTCCTCGAGGTCGATCACCACCATGTCGGCCGCGCTGCGCGCCGCCTTGTCGAAGCGCTCGGGCCGGTGGCCGGGAACGAACAGATAACTGCGCGCCTGCCCGCTCATACCGCCTTCTCCGCGCGCAGTGCCTCGATCGCATCGGCGTCCAGCCCGAGTTCGCGCAGGATGACCTCGGTATGCTCGCCGAGGGCCGGCACCGGATCCATGCGCGGATCCCCGTTGTCCCAGTTGCCCGGAGGCAGCAAGGCCGGCAGGGGCCCCACGGGCGAGCCGATCTGCCGCCAGCGCCCGCGCGCGCGAAGCTGGGGGTGTTCCCAGACTTCGTGCATGGTGTTCACGCGGGCATTGGCGATCTGCGCCTGCTGCAGGCGCTCCACGACCTGGGGAGCGCTCAGCTCGCTGAAGGCCTCGACGATGATCTGGCGCAGGGCCTCGCGGGCGGCCACGCGCCTGGCGTTGCCGCTGAAGCGAGGATCGGACGCCAGCGCCGGCTGCAGCAGGACCTTGTCGCAAAAGCTCAGCCACTCCCGCTCGTTTTGCAGGCCCAGCATCACACTGGCCCCGTCCGCGCCGGTCGGAAACGGTCCGTAGGGGTAGATGGTGGCATGCGCGGCCCCGGTACGCGGCGGCGGAGCCGCGCCGTCGAAAGCGTAGTACAGGGGATAGGAGGTCCACTCGGTGAGCGCCTCCAGCATGGAAATGTCCACCCGCCGCCCCACCCCGCTGCGCCCGCGCTCCAGCAGGGCCGCCAGGATGCTGGAATACGCATACATGCCCGCGGAGATGTCGGCGATCGACGGCCCGGCCTTGCAGGGCTCCTCGGGGGTGCCCGTCACCGACAGGAAGCCGGACTCGCTCTGGATCAGCAGGTCGTAGGCCTTGCGATCCCGGTAGGGGCCGTCGGCGCCGTAGCCGGAGATATCACACACGATGATCGAGGGCTTGTCCCTGGCCAGGGTGGCATGGTCCAGCCCGAGTCGCTCGCTGGCGCCGGGGGCCAGGTTCTGCACGACCACGTCGGCCTTTTCCAGCACCAGGCGCTGCAGGATCCCGCGCGCCGCCGGATGCTTGACGTCCAGGGTGAGGCTCTCCTTGCTGCGATTGGCCCAGACGAAATGCGAGGCCAGCCCGCGAACCCGGGTGTCGTAGCCCCGCGCGAAATCGCCCACGCCGGGGCGTTCGATCTTGATGACCCGGGCGCCGAGATCGGCGAGATGGCGCGTGCCCAGCGGCGCGGCGATCGCGTGCTCGAGCGTGACGACCGTGAGACCTTGTAGAGCTTGCATGAGAGATCGGCTTCGGGTGGCGGGCTCAGCGCAGGGTGGCCACGGCGTCCATGGTCAGCCAGCCCTCGTGGTCTTCCCCCCACAGCCGCACCGTGCGCGAATCGGCCTGCAGGGCGCCGCAGACGGCGAAGGGATGCAGGTCGAAGGTCGGGCGGCGCGCGCGAAAGCTGAACGCCGCCACCTCGGCATCGGGAAGCTGGCGATGCAGCAGGTCCAGCAACAGGGTGGCGATCAGCGGGCCGTGCACCACCAGGCCCGGATAACCCTCGACCTCGGTCACGTACTTGCGGTCATAGTGAATGCGATGCCCGTTGAAGGTCAGCGCCGAGTAGCGGAACAGCAGCACGTCGTCGGGCACGATCACCCGCCGCCACGTGGCCGCCGGGGCCGCCGCCGGCGGCGGCTCGACATCGCCCGGCTGGCGTGCCTGCCGGTACACGATGTCGTGGAACTCGACAATGGCGGGCTCGGAGCCGCCGTTGCAGCGAATCTCGTGGCGCAGCTTCACGAAGGCCAGGGGGCCCGTGCGGCCCTGCTTGTGACTCAGGTCCACGATGGTGCTGGTGCGGCGCAGGGCGTCGCCCACGCGCACCGGTGCGCGGAACTCGAACTGGCTTCCCGCCCACATGCGCCGCGGCAGCTCGATGGGGGGCAGGAAGCCGCCGCGCCGGGCGTGGCCGTCGGGGCCGATGTCGCTTTGTCGCTCGGTGGGCAGGAAGTACAGCCAGTGCCACAGTGGCGCAAGCTCCATGCCGGGGACAATCCCCACGGGTTCCAGATCCAGCGTGGCCCGCAGGCCGCGCACAGGCGCGGCGCTCGCCACGTCCTCGCGCGTCTCGCTGCGGCCGATCCACTCGCTCGCGTCGCTCATCGCGCGACCCCCTCGCGGCCCGGGGCCGGCGCATGCAGCGCCTCCAGGGAGCGCCCCGTGGTGGAAGTCCCGAACAGGCCCACGATCGCGGACACCGCCAGCCAGCAGGCTGCGATGTACACGAACACGCTGCCGTATCCATAGGCCCCGAACAACAGGCTGACCACGAAGGGCCCCAGCACGTTGGCCAGCCGGCCCACGCCGTAGGTCAGGCCCATGCCGGTGGAGCGAACCTCGGTGGGGAACAGCTCGGGCGTGTAGGTGTACAGGCCGACCGCCATGGCCTGGATGCTGAGCATCACCAGCGCGCCGAACAACAGGATCGCCGCCGGCTGGAAGGACAGGCCGAAACCCAGGCCGAACGCGGCGATGAGCACGCCGTCGATGGTGATGAACCATCGACGCTCGAAGCGCTCCACCAGGTAGGAAGCGAGGATGGCGCCCAGGGGATTGCACACGGCGATCACGCTGGCGAAGGTCAGCGAATGCACGACCGAGAAGCCATGCTTGACCAGAAGGGTGGGAACCCAGGCCACGAAGCCGTAGAAGCCCAGGGTCTGGAACACCCACACCAGCAACAGGATGATGGTCCGCTTGCGTTCCGCCGGCTCGAACAGGCGCGACAGCGGAACCCGTCGCCCGTAATCGATGGGCTCACGCTGCACATGCCCCGCGGCGGCCGGGCCGATGGACGGGCGCGCGGCAGCCAGGGCTTCGAGCTCCTCCACGATCTGCAGCGCCTGCGCTTCGCGATGGCGACGCAGCAGCCAGCGCGGAGACTCCTTCATGCGCGCGACGAACACCAGGGCGATCAGGCCCAGGCTGCCCCAGACGAACACGGCACGCCAGCCCCAGGGGGCCATGGGCACGAAACTCCTGGCGAACCAGGCCGTGGCGGGAATGCCCACCAGACCCACGGTCATGATGCGCCCCATGGTCTTGCCGCGAACGCTCGCGGGAAAGAATTCACTCACATAGGTGTTGGCCGTGACCGTCATGCCCGACAGGCCCACCCCGGTGAGAAAGCGAAAGGCCGCCAGCGACAGCACGTTCCAGGAAGCGGCATTGAGCAGCGAGAACAGCGCATAGCACGACACGGTCAGGATCAGCGCGCGCTTGCGCCCGATCGCATCGGCCAGCCAGCCGGCGGTGACCGCGCCGAGAAACATGCCACCGAAGCTCGCGGAGGTGATGAAGGCCACCGAGCTGACGGCGATATGCCAGGCCTTCATCACTCCCGGGGCGGCGAAGGCGAAGGTGTTGAGATCGGCAAACTCGAAAAAGTAGGCGAATGCCAGCGCAAAAATCGCCGTCCTGTGGTGCGGTGTGATCGGAAGCCGATCCATCCGCTCGCTGATGCTGGAACTTGACATGGGTCTCCTCGTCGTTCTGGGTGGATTCGCCGTGACTCGCGATGGGCGCGCGGCAGCTTCGGCCTGCCTGCAGGCGCCAGCGAAATCATTATGGGCAGAGGCGACGCCGGGGAGAATTGCATGCTTTGCATGGCTTCATGCACGCTACGGCGATTGCGCGCCGCGCCGGCGGCACCGGGCCCGGGCCCGGATGCGGCGAGTCCTCGGGGCGCTCAGCCGGCCGTGGGAGCCGGACCTGGAGCGGCCAGCGGCGGCGCATCCGCCGCCACCCCATCCCACGCGAAGATCTCTCGCAGCTCCGCCTCGCTGAGGGGCTCCTGGCGCAGCAGGCGCGAGGCGCCCAGGTCCAGGGTGGCACGGCGTTGCTGCAGGATGGAGCGCGCGCGTTCGAAGGCGCCTGCCATCAGGTCGCGCACCGCGCAGTCGATCTCGCGGGCGGTCTGCTCGCTGTAGTTGCGCTGCATGGGCACCGGCGTTCCCAGCAGGTTCTGCGGCGCGTCCTCCAGCGCGACCTGGCCCAGCGAGTCCACCATGGCGTAGCGCGTGGCCATGCTGCGCGCAATGTCACTGGCCTTGGCCAGGTCGTCGGCCGCCCCCGTCGACAAGGCGCCGAACACCAGGGACTCGGCCGCGCGCCCACCCATGAGCACGGCCATCTTGTTCTCCAGCTCGGCGCGGGTCATCAGGTAGCGATCCTCGGTCGGACGCTGGATGGTGTAGCCCAGCGAGCCGATGCCGCGAGGAATGATGGACACCTTGTGCACCACCTCGCCGCCGGGCAGGCGCATGGCCACCAGCGCATGGCCCATTTCGTGATGCGCCACCACCTCGCGCTCATGGGGATTGAGCAGGCGGTTGCGCTTTTCCAGGCCGGCGACGATGCGCTCGACGGCCCGCGTGAAATGGCCCGCGTTCACCGCCGGGGCGTCGTCGCGCGTGGCCAGCAGCGCGGCCTCGTTGACCAGGTTGGCGAGGTCGGCGCCGGAGAAACCCGGCGTGAGCGAGGCCACCTGCTCCAGGTCCACCGTGGGATCCAGGCGCACCTTGCGCACGTGCACCCGCAGGATCTGCACCCTTCCGACCTTGTCGGGCCGATCCACCAGCACCTGGCGGTCGAATCGCCCGGCACGCAGCAGCGCCGGGTCGAGGATCTCCGGGCGGTTGGTGGCCGCCAGGATCACCAGGCCGGAACTGGGGTCGAAGCCGTCGAGCTCGACCAGCAGCTGGTTGAGGGTCTGCTCCTTCTCGTCGTGCCCTCCCCCCCCGAAAGGCGCGGCGGCGCGCGCGCGCCCCAGCGCGTCGAGTTCGTCGATGAAAATGATCGCGGGCGACTTGGCCCTGGCCTGTTCGAACAGGTCGCGCACGCGGGCCGC
>DAIDHU010000254.1 GCA_027451915.1 Thiomonas sp.
CGGTGCAGGGTCATGGGCTTGCGCGTGGCGCCCGCGGCGGACGCGCCGCCGTAGGGGGTCGTGGCGTCTTGGGAGGGATTCGCAGGATTCGCGGACATGGCAGTGAAGGAATGCGGGCGGGGCGGGCCGTGACGGTCGCGCGCGCTCGCGCGGCACGCCGGCACCGGCTCAGGAAGGGGTATAGGCCAGGCGCAGGTACAGCGGAGCGTAGGCCTCGGCCTGGGTGATGTGCACCAGGCATTCGCGCGCCAGCTCGAGCAGCGCGATGAACGTGACCACTGCGTGCAGCACGCCGCGCGCGGGCTCGAACAACTCGCCGAACTCGGCCCAGCGACGGTCGTGCAGCCGGCGCAGCACGTCGCTCATGATCTCGCGCATGGAGATCTGCTCGCGGCCGATGGTGTGGTGCGCGTTCAGTCGCGCGCGACGAAGCACGTCGGCCCACGCCTGTTGCAGCTCGCCTGCGCCGAGTTCGTGCAGCAGCGAGCGCGGCGTGCGTTCCACGGCCACCTGCACGCGCCAGAAGTCGCGCCCGGCCTGTGGCAGCGCGTCGAGCTGCTGGGCCGCCAGCTTCATGCGTTCGTACTCGAGCAGCCGGCGTACCAGCTCGGCGCGCGGATCCTCGGGCTCGCCGCCGTCGGGAGCCGGCGGGCGCGGCAGCAGCATGCGCGACTTGATTTCGATGAGCATCGCGGCCATCAGCAGGTATTCGGCGGCCAGCTCCAGGTTGGAGCGCCGGATCTGCTCGATGTACTCGAGGTACTGGCGCGTGACCTGCGCCATCGGGATGTCCAGGATGTTGAAGTCCTGGCGCCGGATCAGGTAGAGCAGCAGGTCCAGCGGCCCCTCGAAGGCCTCGCGAAAGACCTCCAGCGCATCGGGGGGGATGTACAGGTCCTGCGGCATCTCGAACAGCGGCTGCCCGTACAGACGGGCGACGGCCAGCCCGTCGACGGTCTGCGGCAGCGTGTCGCCCGCGGCGGCCAGCGCCTGCTCGGCGCCGCCGGGATCGGGGAGGACGCTGGACACCGGAGCTTCCCGTTCAGTCGATGCCGTACACGTAGGCCTTCTGGCGAACGCGCGCGGCATCGAAGCCTGCGCGCAGTTCGGGGTTCTGCGGACGATCCCACAGCAGCGAGCGTCCCTGCTTCTGCTCGGACTCGAGCTCGGGGCGCTGCGACTTCAGCTCCTGCAGGAACCGCGTGGCTTCGGACACGTAGGGCTTGACGGCGAAAGGCATGGGCGTGAGAGCAGGTGAAAAGGTGGAACACACAAGGCGCCAGGGGGCAATCTTAGGACGTTTGGGCGGCCGGGTCGGGTTCGCCGGCGGCCGCGAGCACCTGCGACACCGCGCGCGCGGCCTGCGCCGGGGTCGGGATGTCGCCATGGCCGCCCAGCGTGATGCTGCGCTCGGGGCATTCGGGGCTGAACAATTCCGGGCCGGTGCTCGTGAACAGCATCACCAGCGGGCGCCCGAGCGCCGCCGCCAGGTGGCTGAAGCCGCTGTCGACGCCGACCAACAGGCGCGCGCCGGCGATCGGGCGCGCCATGTCCGGCAGCCCGCCTCGGGCGGCCAGCCTGGCATGCCCGGCCGGCCAGGCGGCCAGGCATTGTTGCGCACGCCGCTGCTCGGCCTCGTTGCCCCACGGCAACACCAGCTCCAGGCCGGCGTCGATCAGCGCCGCGCCGAGTTCGATCCAGTGCGCCTGGGGCCAGAGCTTTTCGGGCTTGGATGCGCCATGCGCCAGCACCGCGTAGTTGCCCGGCCGCGCGACGGCCACGACATCGCGGATGCCGTAGCGGATGGGGCGCGCCGGGTCGGTATCGAACACCGCCTGGGCGAACAGCCTGCGCCCGAGCGTGCCGTGGGCCCCCGCCGGGCGCTGGAAGTGCAGGTCGAACAGGCGCGCGGCCAGCGGCTCGCCGCCGCAGTCCGCGGCACGGTAGCCCACGCGCAGCCCTCCCGGCGCCAGGCGCGCCAGGCGCGCCACCAGCGCGCTCTTGAGCACGCTCTGGGGATCCCAGATCAGGTCGAAGGCCTGGCCGCGCAGCGCGCGCATGCGGCGCAGG
>DAIDHU010000255.1 GCA_027451915.1 Thiomonas sp.
CAGAAGATGTTCGGGGACTGAGCCCCTTCTCAGCCTCCCCCGCACCACCCATGGCCGACGAAGAAACTCCCAAGCAACGCAGTTTCTGGGGCCGGGTCACGGAGTTCGTCAAGAATCCGACCCAGGACTGGGCGCTCACGCGCCACGAGAACGCCCTGCGCGAGCAGCAGGAGCAGGAGCACCAGCGCGCGCGCGAGGAACAACGCAAGCTCGACTCCTTCATTCGCAAGCGCGAGCTGGCCGCGCTGCGGCGCCTGCGCAAGCAGCAGGCCAGCGGCGAGGCCCCCGATCTGGTGTTCTCCGACCTGCCCGACACCGGCGCCGGCGCGGCCGCGCCCAAGGCTCCGCAACGCGAGGCCACGCTGCGCAAGATCAACGAGATCGAACGGGCGATGGTGCAGGACTCGACCGCCGAGTCGCGCCACCATGCCCCGTCGCTGGCGCCCACGGCGCCGATGACCCGTCCGCTGCCGGCCTCGCCCCCCCTGAACACCCAGCCGCTGAGCTTCGCCTCCACCGACACCCCCAGCCGCCTGCCCGCGCGCGCGGGCGCCGAGCAGGCCACCCAGATGGCGCCCACCCAGATGGCGCAGCCCACCCAGATGGCGCCCGGCCACCTGCAGCCCACGGTCCTGATGCCCGGGCCGCTCGAGCACGGCCCCCTCGATCCCGCCTCCATGGACGCGACCCGGATCGAGGCCACGCAGCTCGCGCCCACGCGCCTGGGCGCGGTGGCCACCACCGAGCCCCCGCTGTCACCGCTCTCGGGGGATTCGGCCTGGCTGCGCAGCTCGCAGCCCGGGGACCCGACACGCTCGATGGCCGTGGACGTGCAGGAAGGCGTGTCCTCCAGTCCGCTGTTCGACCAGGCCTGCATGGACTTCGCCAACGGCAACGACCAGGGCGCCGAACGCGCGTTGCTGGAGGCGATCTCGGGCTCGCCGGAGCGCAAGCTGGAGAACGAATTCTGGCTCGCGCTGTTCGACCTGTATCGCGCCAGCGGCGACATGCAGCGATTCGAGGCCCTGGTGGTCGACTATCTGGATCGCTTCCAGTCCTCGGCGCCATCCTGGGGCAGCGTGGACCCCGCCGCGGCGGGGCCAGGGTCTCCGAAGGGAGGCGCGCAGGCTTCGTTCGCCGCCCTGGGGGAACTCGACGGTGCCCAGGCACGCGCGCTGCTGCTTCTCGTGCGCGGCGGCGCCGCCAGCATCAGCCTGGATTTCAACGCCCTTACCTCGGCCGGACCCGGGGCGCAGCAGGCCCTGGCCGAGGCGCTGAAGGTGCTCAACGCCGCCAGCGGCTGCGAGGTCGAGGTCTCGGGGCTGGACCATCTGCTCGAGGCCTGCGCGGCAAACTCGCCGGCGATGCAACGCGAAAGCGACGCCGACTGGTGGAATGCGCGCCTGGAAGCCCTGCGCCTGGCCGGCGCCCAGGAGGCCTACGAGGCCACGGCGCTGGACTACTGCGTGACCTACGAGATCTCCCCCCCCTCGTGGGAGCCCAGCCGCGCCCGGGTGCGCCTGAACGCCGCCGAGACGCCCGCGTCGGTCACCGGCACGCGCGGCGCCGAGGCCACCGGGCGCGTGCCCACGCGCTTCGCGAACAGCGAGATGGACGGCGTCGCGCTTGCCCATCTGGACGGCGAGATCCGCGGCGGCAGCGAGGATTTCCTGCAGCCCCTGGACGAAGCCGTCGCCGGGCGCTCCGCGGTGCTGGTCGACCTCGGCGGCTTGCGCCGGCTGGATTTCGCCAGCGCTGGCATCGTGCTGAACTGGGTGATGGCCCAGAGCAGCGCCGGGCGTTCGGTGCGCTTCGAAGGCACCCATCGGCTGATCGCCGGCCTGTTCGCCATTCTCGGCATCAGCTCCGTCGCGCAGGTCGAGCTGCGCAAGACCTGAGTCCGCGCGCCGCGATGCGCGCCGCGGCCTGCCGAAGGCCGCGCGAAGGCTTACGCTCCATCCATGGACCAATATCACGGCACCACCATCCTGAGCGTACGCCGCGGCGCGCAGGTGGCCCTGGGCGGCGACGGCCAGGTCACGCTGGGCAACGTGGTGATCAAGGCCAGCGCGCGCAAGGTGCGCAAGCTGCACGAGGGGCGCGTGCTGGCCGGCTTCGCCGGCGGCACCGCCGACGCCTTCACCCTGTTCGAGCGCTTCGAGGCCAAGCTGCAGGAACACCACGGCCAGCTGGTACGCGCCGCGGTGGAGCTGGCCAAGGACTGGCGCAGCGACCGCGCCTTGCGCCGTCTGGAGGCCATGCTGGCGGTAGCCGATGCCAGCGCCTCGCTGGTGATCACCGGCAACGGCGACGTGCTCGAGCCCGAGCAGGGCATCCTGGCCATCGGCTCCGGCGGGGCCTACGCGCAGGCCGCCGCGCGCGCGCTGCTGGAGAACACCGAGCTGGCGGCGCGCGACGTGGTGGAGCGCTCGCTGCACATCGCCGCCGACCTGTGCATCTACACCAACCACGAACTGCGCATCGAAACCCTTGACTGATGCGCGCAAGCCCCGCGAGACCGCGATGGAAATGACTCCGCGAGAAATCGTCTCCGAACTCGACCGCTACGTGGTCGGGCAGGCCCAGGCCAAGCGCGCGGTGGCGGTGGCCCTGCGCAACCGCTGGCGGCGCCAGCAGGTGGCCGAGCCCCTGCGCCACGAGATCACCCCCAAGAACATCCTGATGATCGGCCCCACCGGCGTGGGCAAGACCGAGATCGCGCGCCGGCTGGCGCGCCTGGCGCACGCGCCCTTCGTGAAGATCGAGGCCACCAAGTTCACCGAGGTCGGCTACGTCGGGCGCGACGTGGACACCATCGTGCGCGACCTCGTCGAGGTGGCCGTGAAGCTGGTGCGCGAGCAGGCCATGCAGGCGCACCGCGCGCAGGCCGAGGACGCCGCCGAGGAGCGCATCCTCGACGCGCTGCTGCCCGGCGTGGCCGGCGATTCCGGTACCCGCCAGGTGCTGCGCAAGCGCCTGCGCGAGGGGCAGCTGGACGACGCGGACATCGAGGTCGAGCTGGCCAGGGCCCAGCCCAGCGTGGACATCATGACCCCTCCCGGCATGGAGGAGATGGCCGAGCAGCTCAAGGGCCTGTTCGCCGGCATGGGCCAGGGGGCGGGGCGCAGCACGCGGCGCGCCATGAAGGTGCGCGAGGCGCTGCGCGCGCTGCAGCAGGAGGAGGCCGCACGCCTGCTGGACGAGGAGCAGGTGAAGGCCCGCGCGGTGCAGCTGGCCGAGCAGCACGGCATCGTGTTCCTGGACGAGATCGACAAGATCGCCGCCTCCTCCGGCAGCCACGGCGCCGACGTGTCGCGCCAGGGCGTGCAACGCGACCTGCTGCCCCTGGTCGAGGGCACCACGGTCAGCACCAAGTACGGCATGGTGCGCACCGACCACGTGCTGTTCATCGCCAGCGGCGCCTTCCACGTGGCCAAGCCCTCGGATCTGATCCCCGAACTGCAGGGGCGATTCCCGATCCGCGTCGAGCTCGACAGCCTGTCGGTGCAGGATTTCGTGGCCATCCTGGGCGCCACCGACGCCAGCCTGGTCAAGCAGTACGAGGCGCTGCTGGCGACTGACGGAGTGCGGCTGGAGTTCGCCCCCGACGGGGTGGAGCGCATGGCCGAGATCGCCCATGCGGTCAACGCGCGCACCGAGAACATCGGCGCGCGACGCCTGCACACGGTGCTCGAACGCCTGCTCGAGGAGGTCTCCTTCCAGGCCGACGGCAGCCGCCCGCAGACCCTGCGCATCGACGCCGACTTCGTCGAGCGCCAGCTCGGCGAGATCGCGCGCGACCAGGACCTGTCGCGCTACGTCTTGTAGGACCGCGCGGTCAGCGGAGAAGCCAGGCCGAGTTCGGCCGCGATGCTCTGCAGGCCGTCGAACACCAGGTGCTCGACGCTGTCGTGGGCCAGGCCCAGGGCCAGCTCCAGCTTGGGCGCCGCGCCCCCCGTGAGCAGCACCAGCGGCGTGCGCTGTTCCACGCGCCCCAGGCGTTCGTGCATCTGGCGCGCGGCGCCCGCGATGGCCAGCGCGCCCCCGGTCATGAGTGCGTCGCTGGTGTTGTTGGGGAATTCGCGCAATTCACCCTCGGGAACCTTCAGGCCCGCGGTGCCCATTTCCAGCGCCCGCAGCATGAGCCCGAAACCCGGCAGGATCACCCCGCCCAGAAAGCGTCCGTCGGCGGCCAGGCAGTCGATGGTCACCGCCGTGCCCACGCTGATGATCAGCACGGCCTGGCCCGGATGGCGCCGACGCGCACCGACCAGCGCGGCCCAGCGATCGGCGCCCAGCATGCTCGGCGTGGTGTAGCCGTTGCGCACCCCGCATTGCTGCGGCAGCGAGTGGATCCAGTGGCAGCGCAGCCCCAGGCGCGCCAGCTGCGCTTCCACACGCATGGTGGCCACCGCGCCGGCCACCGCGCAGCCCACGGCCGCGCGCAGGCCCGCGGCGCCGGCGTGCATGCGCACGCTCTCGGCCAGGGGCTCGATGGACTCCAGGGGCATGGCCCCATGCGCCGGCGCGCAAGCCTGCGCATCCTCGGGCGCGCAGGCGCACAGGCCCCATTTGAGGCGGGTGTTGCCGAGATCGAGCAGCAGCAGGGCCATGGCGTGCACGCGCGGGAGTTTGCGCTACCTTAGCTCAGAACGGGCGCAGGCCCCACAGGGCCATCACGAGCAGCACCGCCAGCACGCCCAGGCCGAATCCCACCAGGCCCTGCAGCAGGGCATTGGTGCGCCGCTGCTCGGCCAGCAGCTGGCGCTGCAGCTCGCGGTCGCGCCCGCCCACCTGGTGTTCCAGCGCCTGGTGCACCAGGCGGGGCAGCGAGGGCAGGTATTGCGCGTAGCGCGGCGCCTCGCGGCGAAGGTGCTCGCGCAGCGCCGGCCAGCCCACCTGGGAGCGCATCCAGCGCCGCAGGAAAGGCTGCGCGGTGCTCCACAGGTCGAGCTC
>DAIDHU010000256.1 GCA_027451915.1 Thiomonas sp.
CCATCGTCGGCCAGGTAGTTGCGGCCGAAGGCGCCGACGATGCGCGCGCGCACCCCGGCCGCAGGCTGCGATGCCGGTTCGGCGCGCGGAGTGGACGGGGGCCGCACGAGGGGTGGATCAGCCGAGCGCGGCCCGCGCCCCGGGAAGTCCCAGGCGCGCCAGGCGTTGCAGCGCGGGCGGGTGGCTGTAGTAGAAGCGCACGAACCAGGGATCCGGCGTGAGCGTGGACGCATTGTCCCGGTACATGCGCAGCAGCGCGCTGCCCAGCGCGCGCGCGTCGCTGTGCCGGGCCGCGTAGGCATCGGCCTCGAACTCGTGCCGGCGCGACCAGGCGGCCCCCAGGGGCGTGGCGAACACCCCGAACACGGGCAGCGCGAGGCTGAACAGGATCAGCGCCGCGGCTGCGTTGCTGCCCAGCAGCTCGGGCTCGAATCCCAGCCCGCTGTAAAACCAGCTGCGAGAGGCCAGCAGCCCCAGCAGCGCGAATCCCGCCAGGCTCATCGCCAGGGTCAGCACCAGGCGTTGCTGGATGTGGCGCCGCTTGTAGTGTCCGACCTCGTGCGCCAGCACGGCCTCGATCTGCGTGGCGTCGAGCTGCCCCAGCAGGGTGTCGAACAGCACCACGCGCCGCGCCGAGCCGATTCCCGTGAAATAGGCGTTGGCATGCGCGCTGCGCCGCGAGCCGTCCATCACGTACAGGCCTTGCAGCGCGAAGCCGCAGCGCTGCATCAGCGCTTGCGCGCGGGCCTTGACCTCGCCGTCGGGCAGGGGCTGGAAGCGGTTGAACAGGGGCGCGATCCAGGTCGGGAAGATCACCATCATGGCCAGGCTGAAGGCGGCGAAGCCCGCCCAGGCCCACAACCACCACAGGGCGCTGACCCCCATCAGCCACAGCACCAGCAAGGCCAGCGGCGCCATCAGCGCCGCGCCGAGCAGCAGGCCCTTGATCTGGTCCACCGCGAACAGCGCGGGCGTGCTGCGGTTGAAGCCGAAGCGCGACTCCAGCCCGAAGGTGCGCCAGATGTCCCAGGGCAGGTCCAGCAGCGCGCCGATCAGGGCGAATTCCGCCAGCAGCAGCAGTTGGGCTCCCAGCCCGTCGCCGAACATGGCGGAATTGCGCCGTGCCAGCTCCTGCAGCCCGCCCAGCAGGGTCCAGCCCAGCACGACGGCGGCGGAAAACAGGGCATGCCACAGACCCTGGCGCTGGCGCGCGCTGGTGTAGTCGGCGGCCTTGCGGTGGGCCTCGGCCCCGATCACCCCGGCAAAGGCCTCGGGCACGCGGTCGCGGTGGCGCTGCACGTGGCGGATCTGGCGCAGGCCCAGCCACAGGCGCAGCGCCGTGGACAGCAGCAGGGCGGCGGCGAAGCCCCAGCTGAGCATCAGGGAAATACGGGAGGCGCTCATGGGAAGGTCCGGGGGGCGGGCCGCCGGGCGTGGGCAGGGGGCATGCGAGAATGCGGATTCGATGCGCCGCGCGCGACTCGCGCGGCGTGCCCATTATCCCATTCGCGAGGTGTCGGCGCGCGGCCGCGATGCGCGGCATGGCCGGCCCCCGCCCTGCGCGCATGAGCACCCTCCCGAACGCCGACGATCTGCCTTTGCACGAATCCAATCTCCTTTGGGTCGACATGGAGATGACCGGACTGGACCCGCTGAACGACCGCATCATCGAGGTGGCCCTGGTGGTCACCGACGCCCAGGTCACGCGCCGGGTCGAGGGGCCCGTGGTGGCCGTGCACCAGCCGGCCGAGGTGATGGCCGCGATGGACGCCTGGAACCAGGGGACCCATGGGCGTTCCGGATTGACCGCGCGGGTCGCGGCCAGCTCGGTGGACGAGCGCCAGGCCGAGCAGGCCATGATCTACTTCGCGGCTCGCTACGTTCCGGCGGGCAAGAGCCCCATGTGCGGCAACAGCATCTGCCAGGACCGGCGCTTCATGGCGCGCTGGATGCCCCGCCTGGAGGCCTTTTTCCACTACCGGAATCTGGACGTCAGCACCCTCAAGGAGCTGGCGCGGCGCTGGCGCCCGGAGGTGCACGCGTCGTTCAAGAAGCGCCAGG
>DAIDHU010000257.1 GCA_027451915.1 Thiomonas sp.
GCGCAGCGGCCGTCCCAAGCCTTGGCCCCTGCAGACTCAGGCCCATCCCCAGAAAGGACAATCCCAGCCAGAGCAAGGCCTGCCGAGCCAGGTTCCAGGCGCGCGCGCCCCGCCACCCGCAGCTTCGAGGGTCCACTTCCGACTCCCACGGGGACTCGCGTGGCCCCGCATGGCGTGGATCATCGCGCCGCGGGCCGGGCGCCGCCTTGACCGGCCGCACAATGCCTGCGGCTTCATTGCGCGAGTTCCGGCGCCATGGGCGCGCCCAGGGTGTGGCGTTCGAACCAGGCCTTCACGGTCTGCAGGTGGGCGCGTTCGCGTTC
Organism: Thiomonas sp.; assembly: GCA_027451915.1. Classification (GTDB taxonomy): domain Bacteria; phylum Pseudomonadota; class Gammaproteobacteria; order Burkholderiales; family Burkholderiaceae_C; genus Thiomonas_A. Next base: position 324 of record DAIDHU010000257.1, read on the forward strand.
CAGCGCGCGCTCGAAGTCTCGCAACATGGCCGTGTGCCTGTGCGTCGAGGCCAGTGCGACCAGCATCCCCCAGCCGCTGTTGTCCGCCAGCTCCGAGATCAGCAGCGCATGCAGCGACTGCACGACGGTGGTACGGGGGTCGCCGACCGCCTGCAGCAGCCCGGTCGATTCCACGCCCACCAGGTCGGCCCCCGGTGTCTGGGCGGTGCTGTCGCCGCCGATGTCCTCGATGCAGCGAGCCACCAGCGCGAAATGCCCGGCTTCCTGGTCGCGCATGTTCAGCAGGATGTCCAGCGGCAGCAGGGCATCGCCGCTGTCCCCCTGGGTGGCGCGCACCTTGGTGATCAGCAGGTCGCAAATCCGGGTCGCGGTACGTTCGAAGGCCAGGCGCTCACCGAGCTTGTCCAGCAGCAGCTGGGGGCTGTTGCCACTGATCATGGCCACGCCCGTGTTGAGCACGCCCTTGACACTGCCGGGCGGCGGCACCGAGCCCAGGGGAGCGGCATCCACGATGTAGCGGGCACGCAGATCGGCGCTCGCAGCGGCTCCCGGCCACTGCGGCGCCGCGGGAGCGACTTCCACATGCTGCTCGTGCATGCGCCTGGCGTCCAGTGGGGACATCTGCACGCCGGTGCGGTTGCTGCCCATGCGGGGAACTTGGTGTTTCATGACGGAACTCCTGACAATGGGGTGAGGTCGGACACTGGGGGTTCTGGCGGCGCGGCCTCAGGCGCCCGCCGGGTGCAGCCGGGCCAGCTCGGTGCCGGGGCTCCAGGTGTAGCCGGCGGCCACGGCCTCGCTGGGCGAGCCCTCCGCATCCACGTGCGCACGGTAGTCGCGCGTGGCCTGGCTTTCCTGGCTGCGCGGAACGTAGCGCTGCGAGGCCACGCTGAGCTCGAGTTCCTCGCGCAGCACCTTGCGCACGAATTCGCGCTGGCTGCCGAAGGGCATGGGCTCGGGCAGATCGCGCGGCACCAGGCGTTGCGGGTCCTGGCCCTGCTGGGTGCGCAGCAGCCCGGCCACGAAGTGGAACTGTCCGATTTCGTAGTCCAGCATCTGTTCCCACAGCGCCTTGATGCGCGACTCGCCTTCCTGTTGCACGCAGGCGTGATAGCACCAGGCTTCGGCGGCCTCGTGCAGCAGCCATTGCTCCAGCCAGGTCTCGCGCGGATCGATCAGGGATTCGAAATGCGTGGCGTGCTGTTCTTCGATGGAGGCGATCTCGGCCAGCAGCTGGCGCACCACGGGGTCGGCCTGTGCCGAGCCCGCGTGCGCGAACAGCCCGCGCATCTGCGAGGCGCAGGCCAGCATGCACAGCACATGCAGGCGGCTCGGGGTACGCACGGTGGTGCAGTCGTAGGGCACCAGCAGGTCGTCGTGGGGAGCGCGGTGCTGCAGGATGCTCGGGCGGGAAGGCAGGATGTCGGTGTAGCTCTGCAGAATGTTGTTGGCATCCTTGCCCTCGACGCGGTCGAGCAGCGCGGCGAAGCGATAGAGGTGGTCCAGGTCCTCGAGCAGGACGAAGCGCAGGGCCCGCGCCACGGCTTCGTCCGGTTCGCGCTGCGCGAGCGCCGCGCCCACCTCGATGGCGCATTGCTTGTGGGCCAGCGCGAGCTCCAGCGGTGAATGGTCGGCACCCAGCAGGGAACGCAGGGCCATGCCCTGGTGCAGCTCGACGCGCCGCACACGGGCCAGACCCTCTCGCAGCTCCACGCCTGCATGGGTCGCCGCATGCGCGAAGCGCAGCGCCTGGTCTTCGAGGGCGGACATGAGCACGATGCGCACACGGGTGAAGGCGTCGTCGTCCAGCTTGCTGATGGGCGAGCGCACCATGTCGTGCCAATTGAGATTTTGCAGTTCCACGGGCGTGCCGCGGGCGCTGTAGAGGTCCAGGGCCATGGGGGGTTCTCCGGGAGGAATGGGCGAAAGGGTCCGGAAGGGTCTGCGAGCAGCCCTGCCGCGCCGGACCGCGGCTCAGTGGCCCGGGCGCGAGGGCTCGGAGACCTGCTGGAGCACTTGCGCGGCGCGCTCGGGCGCTCCAGCCCGCAACGAATCGGTGGCCGCCGCCTCGGCACCTGCCTGGTCAGCCCCCGCGTCGCGGTGGGCGAGGTCCGCGAGCGCGACGATGCCCATCAGCCTGCGCTCCTCGTCGCGCGAGACCACGGGAATGCGCCTGACCTGGCTGTCGGCCATCTGGCGCATCACCTCGTCGAGGGGCTCGTCCTCGAAGCACCAGCACACGCGCTCGGTCATCACGTCGGCGACGCAGGCCTCGCCGGGCGCATGGCCGGCGGCGGTGCCGCGCACGATGATGTCGCGGTCGGTGACCATGCCGACCAGGCGCTTGCCGTCACACACGGGCAGGGCGCCCACGTCCAGCTCGCTCATCATCTGCGCGGCGCGTTGCAGCTTCTCTCCCGGCGCGATGAAACGCACATCGCGGGTCATGATGTCGGCTACATGGGGCATGACGATCTCCTTGCGGTTGCGAACTCAGGCCGCCCCGTGGCGCGCGGGATGCGGCCGGCGGCGGGTGCAATGGATCGTCTGACACGCCAGGTCCGGGCAAGTTCCCCGGCCGGGCGATTTTTTGTTGCGCTCCGGGCTGTGCCGGGCGCAACGAGGCGAATCAGATGGTGCCCGGGATCGGCGCCGCGTCGTGGCGCACGTCGGCGCATTGCGCGCGATGGCGCAAGGCATGGTCCATCAGCACCAGCGCCAGCAGCGCCTCGGCGATGGGGGTGGCACGTATGCCCACGCAGGGATCATGCCGCCCCAGGGTCTGTACCGTGGCCGGCTGCCCGCCGCGATCCACCGAGCGGCGCGGCAGGCGGATGCTGGAGGTGGGCTTGAGGGCGATGGACACGGTCACCGGCTGGCCGCTGCTGATGCCCCCGAGCACGCCGCCGGCATGGTTGGTGGCGAAGCCCTCGGGGGTGAGTTCGTCGCCATGCTCGCTGCCCTTCTGGGTCACGCTGGCGAAACCCGCGCCGATCTCCACTCCCTTGACCGCGTTCAGGCCCATCATCGCGTGCGCGATGTCGGCATCCAGGCGGTCGTACAGCGGCTCGCCCCAGCCTGGCGGCACGCCCAGGGCCTCGACGTATACACGCGCCCCACAGGAATCGCCGGATTTGCGCAAGGAGTCCATGTACTCCTCCAGGCGCGGCACGATCCCGGCGTTGGGGGCGAAGAAGGCGTTCTCGCCCACATGCTCCCAGGACTGGAAGGGGATCGGCACCTCGCCCACCTGCTGCATGCAGCCGCGCACCAGGATGCCGTGGTGTTCGCGCAGCCACTTGCGCGCCACCGCGCCGGCGCCCACCAGCGGCGCCGTCAGGCGCGCCGAGGACCGTCCGCCGCCGCGGGGATCGCGGATGCCGTACTTGCGCCAGTAGCTGTAGTCGGCATGCCCGGGGCGGAAGCTCTCGGCGATGTCGGCGTAGTCCTTGCTGCGCTGGTCCTGGTTGCGGATGAGCAGCGCGATGGGCGTCCCGGTGGTCCGGCCTTCATGGACCCCGGAGAGGATTTCCACCGTGTCGGGTTCGCGGCGCTGGGTGACGTGGCGCGAGGTGCCGGGGCGTCGGCGATCGAGTTCGGGCTGGATGTCGGCCTCGGACAAGGCCATGCCCGGCGGGCAGCCGTCGACGACGCAGCCGATCGCGGGGCCGTGGGACTCGCCGAAGGTGGTGACGGCGAACAGCAGACCTAATGTGTTTCCGGACATGGCCGCCATTGTAGGCAGCGGCTGCAACCCGGCAGCTCAGGCGCCGGCCGTCCCGGCCGGCCCGGCGCCTCGAGCGGATGCCGCGGCGCGTTGCTGCAAGTCCCGCAGCAGGCGCTCGTGGATGCCGCCGAAGCCTCCGTTGCTCATGACCAGCACGTGGTCGCCGGGCCGCGCGCTGCGCACCACGTCGTCGACCAGCGCCTGCATGTCCCGGTGCGCGCGGGCGCGCGCGCCGAGCGGCGCCAGCGCCTGCGCGAGGTCCCAGTCGATGCCCCCCGCGTAGCCCAGGCTCAGGTCGGCCTGCGCCAGCGCCACCGGCAGGGACTGCTTCATCGAACCCAGCTTCATGGTGTTCGAGCGCGGCTCGAACACCGCCAGGATGCGCCCCTGCGGACGTGCCCGGCGCAGCCCGGCCACGGTGGTGGCGATGGCCGTGGGGTGGTGGGCGAAGTCGTCGTACACCTCGACCCCGGCGGCGCTGCCGCGCAGCTGCATGCGCCTGCGCACACCCTGGAAGCGTCCGAGCGCGCGGCACGCGGCTTCGGGCTCGACGCCGACATGCGCAGCCGCGGCGACCGCGGCCAGCGCGTTGGAACGGTTGTGCTCGCCCATCAGCTGCCAGCTCACGCGCCCGACGGCACTGCCGCCGCGCAGCACGTCGAACTCCT
>DAIDHU010000258.1 GCA_027451915.1 Thiomonas sp.
GGCTAGATCGGTCCGAAAGGAAAAACCTTGCCGCGTTGCGGCGAGGGCAATGACGACCTCGGATTCCGTCGGCGACGCCCAGCAGCGCCTGCCAGCCAGCGTCGGCGGGGCCGATTTCAGGAGGGTAGGCGAATTCCATGCAGTCGCATGTCGATGAGGGTCCAGGCCACCAGCCCCAGGGCCAGGCCCAGCAGGCTGAGCACGGCCGCGGCGAGGTCGTCGAGCATGATGCCCAGGCCTCCGCTGAGCTTGCGATCGGCCCAGCCCACGGGGCCGGGCTTGAGGGCGTCGAACAGGCGGAACAGCGCGAAGCCGGCCAGTTGCAGGGGCCACGGCAGCAGCCCGTATTCCCCCGTGAAGGCGTTCACGCCCCATTGGGCCGCCCACAATACCAGCCACATGGCCACGATTTCATCCCAGACCAGGGGTGCGGGATCGTGCAGTCCCAGCGCGGCTGCCGCGCGTTCGCAGATCCACACGCCGCCGGCGAAGCCGGCCAGCAGCAGCAGCGGCCAGGCCCACGGGGGCAGCAGGGGCTGCAAGAGCAGCCAGGTCGCCCAGCCGAACAGGCTGCCGGCGGTGCCGGGCGCCACCGGGGACAGGCCGGAGCCGCAGCCCATGGCCAGGAAGTTCCAGGGGCTGGAGAGCAGGAAGCGCCAGTCCGCGCGCGCAGGCTGTTTCATGGCTGGGCGAAATGGTCGAAGGAGGGAAAATCGGCGGCGATGCTACGCCCCGCGGCGTCGCGCAGGCGCAGCCCGGGCTCGCCGTCCACGTTGCCGATGAGGTTGACCGGCACGCCGGCGGCGGCCGCGGCCGCCTGCACCTCGGCGCGCCGGGCCCGCGGGGCGGTGAACAGGAGTTCGTAATCGTCGCCGCCGGCGAGCTGGCAGGCGCGGCGGCGCGCCTCGGGCTGCGTCGGGAGTACCCGGCCGCCCGGCAATGCGTCCGCAAGGACCTCGGCGCCCACGCCGCTGGCGCGCAACACATGCGCCAGGTCGCCCAGCAGGCCGTCGGACAGGTCGATGGCGGCGTGGGCCAGGCCGCGCAGCGCCAGGCCCAGGGCCACGCGAGGCGTGGGTTGCTCCAGGCGCGGCAGCACCTGCTCCAGCGCGTCGGGCCCGAGGGTCCATTCCCCGCGCAGGTGGCCCAGCGCGAGTCGCGCCTCGCCGGGCACGCCCGAAACCCACAGATCGTCGCCGGCGCGGGCAGCGTCCCGCCGCAGCGCCATGCCGGGCGGCACCAGGCCGAGCACGGTCAGGCACAGGTTCAGCGGGCCGCGGGTGGTGTCGCCTCCGACCAGCTCGATGTCGTGCGCCTCGGCGAGCGCGAACAGCCCGGCGCTGAAGGCCGACAACCAGGCGTCGTCGGCGGCGGGAAGCGCCAGCGCGAGCAGGAAGGAGTGCGGCTGTGCGCCCATGGCGGCGAGGTCCGACAGGTTCACGGCCAGGGCCTTGTGGCCCAGGTGTCGAGGGTCGGTGCCGGCGAGGAAATGGCGCCCTTCCACCAGCATGTCGGTGGACACGGCCCATTGCTGCTCCGGCACGGCGCGCAGCAAGGCGCAATCGTCCCCCACGCCGAGCAGGGCGCGCGAGGCCGGACGCCGGAAATGCCGGGCGATGAGCTCGAACTCTCCGGCGGAGCTGCCGGGGGGCCTGGCGGGATGCTCGAGGGCGGCGGACGCGTCGGGGGCTTGGACCATGGGGGGTATTGTCGCCGCTGCGCCAAGGCCCTGGGCGACGCGAGGCCTAGAATTCCGCGCAAGCCTGGTGTCGCGCCCATGGGGTGCGCGGCCGGCGCGCACGGCGGGGCCGCACGGCGGGTTCCCTGCGTGCATGCGCCCGAATGCACAACAGGCGATGGTTTCGGAGACCTCCTTCATGTCGAACCCTGATGCCAAGGCCGAGTTGCGCCGAGCGGCCCTGGAATACCACGAGCATCCGCTTCCCGGAAAGATCAGCGTCACCCCGACCAAGCAACTGTCCAACCAGCGCGATCTGGCCCTGGCCTATTCCCCGGGGGTGGCCGCGGCCTGCGAGGAAATCGCCGCCGATCCGGGCACGGCCGCGCGCTACACGGCACGCGGCAACCTGGTGGCGGTGATCACCAACGGCACGGCGGTGCTGGGCCTGGGGGACATCGGGCCGCTGGCGGCCAAGCCGGTGATGGAGGGCAAGGCGGTCCTGTTCAAGAAGTTCGCCAACGTCGACGTGTTCGACATCGAGGTCAGCGAGAAGGATCCCGAGCGACTGATCCAGATCATCGCCGCGCTGGAGCCGACCTTTGGCGGCATCAATCTCGAGGACATCAAGGCCCCCGAATGTTTCCGCGTGGAGCGCGAGTTGCGTGAGCGCATGCGCATTCCCGTGTTCCACGATGATCAGCACGGCACTGCGATCATCGTGTCCGCGGCCGTGCTCAATGGCCTGAAGGTGGTGGGCAAGCGCATCGAGGACGTCAAGCTGGTGTGCTCGGGGGCGGGCGCCGCCGCGCTGGCCTGCCTGCGCCTGCTCGAACATATGGGCATGCCGCGCGAGCACATCTGGGTCAGCGATATCGCCGGCGTGGTCTGGGAGGGCCGCACCGAGCTGATGGACCCCGACAAGCAGCGCTATGCGCAGCGCACCGAGGCCCGCAAACTGGGCGACGTGATCGAGGGCGCCGACATTTTTCTCGGCCTGTCGGCCGGCGGAGTGCTCAAGCAGGAAATGGTGCGCGCCATGGCGCCGCGCCCGCTGATCCTGGCGCTGGCCAATCCGGTGCCGGAAATCCTGCCGGAGGAGGTTCAGGCCGTGCGCGACGACGCCGTCATCGCCACCGGGCGCTCGGACTATCCGAACCAGGTCAACAACGTCCTGTGCTTTCCCTATATTTTCCGTGGCGCGCTGGACTGCGGCGCCACGACCATCACGACCGAGATGGAGATCGCCGCGGTGGAGGCCATCGCGGCGCTGGCGCAGATGGAGCAGAGCGATGTGGTCGCTGCTGCCTACGGCGGGAGCTCACCGTGCTTCGGGCCGGATTATCTGATCCCGAAGCCCTTCGACCCGCGCCTGATCCTGCACATCGCGCCCGCCGTGGCGCGCGCCGCCGCGCAAAGCGGCGTGGCCGCCCGCCCGATCGCCGACCTGGAGGCCTACCGCGAGCAGCTGCAGCAGTTCGTGTACCAGTCCGGCGCGATGATGCGGCCGATCTTCTCCATCGCCCGCCATGCCGCGAAAAAGCGCATCGTCTACGCCGAGGGCGAGGACGAGCGCGTGCTGCGCGCGGTGCGCGTGGTGGTCGACGAGCAGCTCGCGCGTCCCATCCTGGTGGGCCGCCCGGCGGTGATCGCGCAGCGCATCGAACGCTTCGGCCTGCGCCTGCGCGAAGGAGAGCACTACGAGGTGGTCAACACCGACCACGACGAGCGTTACCGTGACTTCTGGCAGACCTACCAGCAGCTCGCCGGGCGCAAGGGGCTGACGCCGTCCTTCGCCAAGATCGAGATGCGCCGGCGCCTGACCCTGATCTCCAGCATGATGGTGTACAAGGGGCAGGCCGACGGGCTGATCTGCGGCACCTGGGGCAACACCCAGCTGCACCTGCACTACATCGACCAGGTGATCGGGCGCCGCGCGGGGGTGAACACCTACGCGGCGATGAACGGCCTCATCCTGCCGGGGCGCCAGATCATGCTGGTGGACACCCACGTCAATGTCGACCCCAGCGCCGAGCAGCTGGCCGAGATCACGCTGATGGCGGCCGAGAAGCTGCGCCGCTTCGCCATCGTGCCCAAGGTGGCGCTGTTGTCGCACTCCAACTTCGGCTCCAGCAACGCGCCCAGCGCCGTGAAAATGCGCGAAGCCCTGGAATTGCTGCGCCAGCGCGACCCCGGCCTGGAGGTGGATGGCGAGATGCACGGCGATTGCGCGCTGGACCCGAATCTGCGCAGCAGCCTGCTGCCGCAGACCACGCTGTCCGGCGAGGCCAACCTGCTGGTGTTCCCCAACCTGGACTCCGCCAACATCGCCTACAACCTGCTCAAGACGGCGGCCAGCAACAACGTGGCGATCGGGCCGATCCTTCTGGGCGCGGCACGCCCGGCGAATATCCTGACCGCCTCCAGCACGGTGCGGCGCATCGTCAACATGACCGCTCTGACCGTGATGGAAGCCAACGGGCCCGACGCCGGAGGCTGAGCCGAGCGCGGTACGCCGCCGCGGTGCGACCCGCGGCGGCTTGCGTCCGCGGCGGGTTCCGCGACGGGCTTGCCGGGTTCCGGATCCGGAGTGATCGCTCACTTCGGTGCCTTGCGCTGCACAAAAAATAGGCGCAAATCTTGCTTTTGCCGGGGCTTTCCCCTAGCATGAGCTTTTGGTCGTCGGCCCGGCGTGCATCGTGCGGGTCCTCGGCCGGACCGCCAATAACTCCACTACCGTGCTCTGGCTGACCGCCCGTCACGACAACAAGTTGAAACGGGGCTCGACTGGCGTGGTCGCGACGCAGACTCCTGGGGTCGACGCGAAGCATCCGCCGTCCAGCGTTTCCCG
>DAIDHU010000259.1 GCA_027451915.1 Thiomonas sp.
AGAAAGATCACCGATGCGGTGAAGATCACCCACAAGATGGAGCGGCGAATGTCCATGTGAATTCCTGCCTTGTAACCATTCCCGACGCCGCGCGCCTGCGCGCATTCGCATCCCGGGCAAATCGCGTATTAGAACCCATGCGGACGACGAAGGGTCATTCGTCGACATGCTCCGCCGGCGCCCCGGCATCGCGCGCACGCCAGGCGTCCCAATGGAACACCCTTGGCACGGGATCCTCGCCGCCGCGGCACCAGGGGTGGCAACGCGCGATGCGCAGCGCACCCAGATAGCTTCCCCGCGCAGCCCCGAAGCGATCCAGCGCCTGCAAGGTGTAATTCGAACAGGTGGGCGTGAAACGGCATTGTCCGCCCACCCAGACACTGAACAACAGCTGGTAGCCGCGCACCAGCAGCATCAACAGGCGTTTCATCCAGGCCCTGCCTCCTGGCCCTGCGCCGCATCGGCCGCCCGTGGCACGGATCCCGGTTCCTGCTGGCGGCCAGGCCGCTTCGCCTCCCAATCGCGCAGCAGTTGCCCGAGGGTCTGGTGCAGGTAGCGCCGCAGCGCATCCGACTGGGCGCTGCGCCAGCGTGCATCCAACCGGGTCTGCAGGCGCAAGACCAGCACCGGCAGCGCCTGTCCGGGCTCGCGGGGATGAGCCCGCAGATGCGCGCGCAAACACTCGCGCGCCACTCGCCGGATCAGATTGCGCCGCGCCGCATGCTTGCACTGGCGCTTGGGCAGCACGAAGCCCACCACGCAGGCCAGCTGGGCGGTGGGCTCGGGCAGCGCATCCTGCTCGGAGGCACTGCGGTAATGCAATCGGAATTCGCCGGCCTGGACCCAACGCGCGCGCAGCGAGGCGCCGAAGGATTCTGGCCGCAGCAGCGCCAGCAACTTCGCCGGCGCGGCACCCTCGTCGGGGTTCCGGCTCATCGGGCACCCTGGCCCGAGCGGCCTCAGACGGCCAGGCGCTTGCGGCCCTTGGCGCGGCGAGCGTTGATCACCGCACGCCCGCCGGCCGTGCGCATGCGCACGAGAAAGCCATGGGTGCGCTTGCGGCGGGTCTTCGACGGCTGGTAGGTACGTTTCATGACGGTTCTGCCCTTGGTTCTGCCCCGGGGTCTGCCCCGGGTTGTGTCTTCGGCTCTGCGGGCTCTGCCCAATCGCTCGGAGCGGCCCGATCGCCATCTTCGCCCCGATCGCGCTCTCGCACGCTTGCTCGGGTCAACTCGCGTCAACGGCGGCAAGGGCAGCTAGGGCGTCAAGCGGGCGTCAAGCAACAGGCAGGCGCGGGCAAGGGCAAAGCGCAGATCGAAAAAAGCATGCCATTTCAGCAAATTGCGCGCTAGCTGTCAATGTCCAGGCCCGGCAGGCTGTCGTTAGAACAACATCAGCAAAAGCGCAACCGGGGCGTCCTCGGCTGTGGATAACTCGGGCCCATGGTCTAGAATGGGTCGCCCAACCCCCTGGATTCCAAGCGTCGCGCAAGCTTCTCATGCCGCGCGCCGCGGGCCCACTCTTTGGTTCCAGGCCCTGGTCGCGGCTGCGCAATCCTGCGCCGACCGGGCGCGGGCCGGGAACCTGAACCCTCGCACGTCTACACACGTTTCATGTCCCTCGACCCGCTCTGGCAGGCATGTTGCACGCAGCTGGCCGCTGACATTCCGACCCAGCAATTCGCCGCCTGGATCAAGCCCCTGCACGCCCCCACCTGGAGCTCCGACGGCGCCGTCGCGACGCTCTCGGTTCCCAACCGATTCAAGATGGACTGGCTGCGCTCCCAATACGCCGAGCGCATCTCCCTGGCCCTCGCCGCGGTCGCCGGGCACCCGGTTCAGCTCGAGTTCGTGATCCTGAAGGCCGCCTCGCCACGCACGGTCTCGCGCTCGGGCGAGGAAGTGGCCGCCGCCGGCGCCAACGGCTCGTCCGCGGACAACGCCACAGCGCCCGCGGGCACCGACGGCGCCGCCCCGTCCCTGGCCGCGGACAGCGCTGCCAGCGAAGCGCTGGAGCGCTCGCGCCTGAACCCGGGCCTGAATTTCGAAAGCCTGGTGGCGGGCAAGGCCAACCAGCTCGCCCGCGCCGCCGCCCTGCAGGTGGCGGAGAACCCCGGCAAGTCCTACAACCCCTTGTTCCTCTACGGCGGCGTCGGCCTGGGCAAGACCCATCTCGTGCAGGCCGTGGGCAATGCGCTGCTGGCCGCGCGCCCGGGCGCACGCATCCGCTACCTGCAGGCCGAGCAGTTCGTCAGCGAGGTGGTGCGCGCATACCAGCGCAAGACCTTCGACGAGTTCAAGCGCTACTACCACGCGCTGGACCTGCTGCTGATCGACGACGTGCAGTTTTTCGCCGGCAAGGAAAAGACCCAGGAGGAGTTTTTCTACACCTTCGAGGCGCTGACGGCCAAGCGCTCGCAGATCATCCTCACCAGCGATACCTACCCCAAGGAACTGCAGGAGATGGATGCGCGCCTGACCTCGCGCTTCGACTCGGGGCTGACCGTGGCCATCGAGCCGCCCGAGCTGGAGATGCGCGTGGCCATCCTGCTGCGCAAGGCCGACGCCGAGCATGTCAGCCTGGGCGAGGACGTGGCCTTTTTCGTGGCCAAGAACGTGCGCTCCAACGTGCGCGAGCTCGAGGGCGCGCTGCGCAAGATCCTGGCCTACGCGCGCTTTTCCGGCGAAGCCATTTCCATCGGCCTGGCGCGAGAGGCCCTGAAGGACCTGCTGTCGCTGCAGAACCGCCAGATCTCGGTCGAGAACATCCAGAAGACCGTGGCCGATTTCTACAAGATCAAGGTTGGCGAGATGTACTCCAAGCGCCGCCCGGCCTCCATCGCCCGCCCGCGCCAGATCGCCATGTACCTGGCCAAGGAACTCACCCAGAAAAGCCTTCCCGAGATCGGCGAGCTGTTCGGCGGGCGCGACCACACCACCGTGTTGCACGCGGTCCGCAAGGTGGCCCAGGAGCGCACCCGCCTGCAGGAACTCAACCAGCAGCTGCACGTGCTGGAACAGACCCTCAAGGGCTGAGCCAGACCCCACCTCAGGAACAACACTGTGCGATGACTGTGGAGCCTTTCTGGACAACTTTGCAAACCGCGACCTTCTTTGCGAGTTGTTCCAG
>DAIDHU010000260.1 GCA_027451915.1 Thiomonas sp.
GCCGGGGCCGTAGCCCTCGTAGCGGATTTCCTCGTAGTGCGCGCCCTCGAGGTTGCCGGTGCCGCGATCGATCGCGCGCTTGAGATTGTCGGCCGGCATGTTGGCCTCGCGCGCCCGGTCCAGCGCCAGGCGCAGCCGGGGGTTGGCATTGGCGTCGCCGCCGCCGAGCTTGGCGGCGACCGTGACCTCGCGGATGATCTTGGTCCAGACCTTGCCGCGCTTTTCGTCCTGGCGGCCCTTGCGATGCTGGATGTTGGCCCATTTGGAATGGCCGGCCATAGCGTTTTGCTCCCGGCGCCCAGCGGCGCCATCGATGAGTGGGGGTATTGCCGCCGGCACCGCCGGGCGCCGGGAAGGCCTGCCATTCTACGGTGCCGCGACGCGGCGCCCGGGGGCGTGGCGGGAGCCCCCTCGGCGCGCGCGGCGAGCCGGCGCTGGCGTGGGTGGGCGCCCTTGGCGGACAATAGGGTTTTGCCCGATGAGCGCCCCTTCGAGGGCGCGCAGCCGCCACGGTCCGATCCATGCCGAATTCCGCCCCCGTACCCGCAACCGCAACCGCAACCGTACCCGCCCGAGGCTCCAACTTCCTGCGCCAGATCATCGAGGCCGATCTCGCCTCGGGGGCACTGCAGGGCCGGCATTTCGCCGGACGTCCCGGCGACGCGGCCACGCTGGCGCAGGCGCCGCTGGATGGGGCGCGCATGCGCACGCGCTTTCCGCCCGAGCCGAACGGCTACCTGCACATCGGGCACGCCAAGAGCATCTGCCTGAACTTCGGCCTGGCCGCCGACTACGGCGGCGTGTGCCACCTGCGCCTGGACGACACCAACCCCGAGAAGGAGAGCCAGGAGTACGTGGACGCGATTCGCGATGCCGTGCGCTGGCTGGGCTTCGACTGGGTCAGCGGCGGGGTGAGCCACGAGTATTTCGCCAGCGATTACTTCGAGTTCATGTGGCGCGCCGCCTGCGCGCTGATCGAGGCGGGCCTGGCCTACGTGGACGAGCAAAGCTCCGAGGACATGCGGCGCAATCGCGGCACCCTGACCGAGCCGGGCGTGCCCAGCCCCTGGCGCGCGCGTCCCGCCGCCGAAAGCCTGCAGCGCTTCCGGGAAATGCGCGAAGGCCGCCACGCGGAGGGCTCGATGGTGCTGCGCGCGCGCATCGACATGGCTTCGCCGAACCTGAACCTGCGCGACCCGGCGCTGTACCGCATTCGTTTCGCGCATCACCACCGCACGGGCGACAGCTGGTGCATCTACCCCATGTACACCTTCGCGCATCCCATCGAGGACGCGCTGGAGCGCATCACCCACAGCCTGTGCACCCTGGAGTTCGAGGACCAGCGCCCCTTCTACGACTGGCTGCTCGAGCACCTGGCCCGGCTCGGGCTGCTCGAGCGCCCGCTGCCCAGACAGTACGAGTTCGCGCGCCTGAACCTCAGCAGCGTGCTGACCAGCAAGCGCAAGCTGGCGCAACTGGTGGAGGAGGGCCGCGTGGCCGGCTGGGACGACCCGCGCCTGCCCACCATCGCCGGCCTGCGCCGCCGCGGCTACACGCCCGGCGCGCTGCGCCTGTTCGCCGAACGCATCGGCGTGAGCAAGTCGGATTCGTGGATCGACTACTCCGTGCTCGAAGGCGCGCTGCGGGACGACCTGGACCCCCTGGCTCCGCGCGCCATGGCCGTGCTCGATCCGGTGCCCCTGGTGCTCGACAACTGGGACGAAGTGATCGGCGCGGGCCGCCTGGAGACCTGCCAGGCTCCCGTGCACCCCCATCAGCCCGAGCGCGGCCAGCGCAGCTTCCATCTCGGGCCGCGGGTGTGGATCGAGCGCTCGGATTTCGAGTTCGAGCCGCCCAAGGGTTTTTTCCGCCTGTACCCGGGCGGCCGCGTGCGCCTGAAGTACGGCTATGTGATCGAGTGCACCGGCGCCGAGCGCGAGGCCGACGGCCGCGTGCGCGAGGTGCACGCGCGCATCCTGCCCGACACCCGCAGCGGTACCCCGGGCGCCGCCGCGGTGAAGGTCAAGGGCGTGATCAGCTGGGTCGGCGCCAGCGATGCGCTGCGGGCCGAGGTGCGCCTGTACGACCGCCTGTTCCTGGCCGACCAGCCGGATGCGGGCGGGGCGGATTTCCTGCGGGCCTTGAACCCGGACAGCCTGCGCGTGGTGCAGGCCTGGGTGGAGCCTTCGCTGGGCGCGGCCGCGCCGGGAAGCTCCTACCAGTTCGAGCGCCACGGCTATTTCGTCGCCGACCTGCGCGACCATGCCGCGGGCCGCCTGGTGTTCAACCGCACCACCGGGTTGCGCGACGGGCGTTGAACCCTGGGGCCCGACCATGTCCGATTTCGACCTCGGCCCGGGTTTCGCCGCGGCCTCGAGCGCGGGCGCACCCGGGCGCGATCTGCGCGAGGCGCTGCTGCTGCGTTTGCGCGAGCAGGGTTTCGCGCTGCTGCAGCCCACCCAGCTTGGCGAGTTGTGCGGATTTTCCCCGACCGAATGCGCGGCGGCCCTGCCGCTGTGGGACGAGCTTCCGCCCGACCCCTACCTGAAGGACGGTGGGCGCTACCGCAGACGTCGCCACGGCAGTTTCGTGCACCAACCGGGCGGCGCCGCTCCCGCGCTGCGCCAGGTCGCCCACCGCGCGCATTACCAGCCCCTGACCTACAACGCGCTGCACGGTGGGCTGGTGCGCTGGCTGGAGCCGCTGGACGCCCGCCTGTGCGCGATGCCTTGCTGGGGCATGCTGCTCGGCTCGCTGGGCGAGGTGTTCGGGCAGGTGCGTCCTCAGCCGCGCTGGTTTGTCGAGGCGCACCAATTCCGCATCGACACCTCCGACGGCATCGGCAGGCCCACGCCGGAGGGCGCGCACCGCGACGGAGTGGATTTCGTGGCCGTGCTGCTGGCGCAGCGCCGCGGCATCCGCGGCGGCGAAAGCCGCGTGTTCGAGCTGCAGGGCGCGCGCGGCGTGCGCTTCACCCTGGACCAGCCGTGGAGCGCGCTGCTCATGGACGACACGCGGGTGATCCACGAGACCACGCCCATCCTGCCAGAGCACGAGGGCCGCGGCGGGTGCCGCGACACCCTGGTGCTGACCTGGCGCGCCGGAGGTTTCCTGGACCCGCCGCCGGCCGAGGCCTGAGACGCGCAAAAGCGCGGCCCGCGCGCCGCTTGTCAGCTTCCCGCAACGTTGCCGCGTATATGCTTGAGTCGCGGCCAGGATGCCAGCGGCCGAACCGTTTCGATGGCGCACCCCCAGGAGACCCGGCATGGCCGACAGCACCCCCGCAAGCCGCATTCCCGCAACCCTGATCGCCGGCGATGGCATCGGGCCGGAGATCATGGAGGCCACGCTGCGCGTGCTGGAGGCGCTCGAGGCTCCCTTCGACTGGGATCCCCAGGTCGCGGGCCTGGGAGGCGTGAAGGCCGCGGGCGACCCGTTGCCGCAGGCCACGCTGGACAGCATCCGTCGCACCCGCCTGGCCCTCAAGGGGCCGCTGGAGACCCCCTCGGGCGGGGGCTACCGCTCCTCCAACGTGCGTCTGCGCGAGGCTTTTCATCTCTACGCCAACATGCGTCCGGCCAAGACGCTGATTCCGGGCGGGCGTTTCGACCATATCGACCTGCTGGTGTTCCGGGAAAACGTCGAGGGCCTGTACATGGGCTACGAGCACTACATCCCCATCGACGACGACCCCCACGCCGTGGCCATGTCCACCGGCGTGAACACCCGCCAGGGCGCCCGCCATATCCTCGACTACGCCTTCAGCACCGCCATCGCGCTGGGGCGCAGGAAGATGACCGTGGTCCACAAGGCCAACATCATGAAGGCGCTGACCGGCATCTTCCTGGAAACCGCCTACCAGTTGCACCAGCAGAAATACGCCGACCGCATCGCGCTGGACGACGTGATCGTCGACGCCTGCTGCATGAAACTGGTGATCAATCCCTGGCAGTTCGACTGCCTGGTCACCACCAATCTGTTCGGGGATATCCTGTCCGATCTGTGCGCCGGGCTGGTCGGCGGCCTGGGCATGGCGCCCGGCGCCAACATCGGCCAGGACGCGGCGATTTTCGAGGCCGTGCACGGCTCGGCCCCGGACATCGCCGGCAAGGGCATCGCCAACCCGGTGGCGCTGATGCTGGCCGCCGGCATGATGCTCGATCACGTGGGCCTGAAGGACAAGGGCGAGCGCCTGCGCCGCGCCATCGAGCGCAGCCTCAACGCCGACGGCGTGCGCACCGGCGACCTCGGGGGCAAGGCCGACACCAGGACCTTCGCCGCCGCCGTGGTGGCGCGGCTCGGCGACTCCTGAACGGCATCAGGGGATTCCCTAGAATGCCGGCGGCAACGCCGATGGTCGGCGCGCCCCCGCATGCCATGACTTCCGCCGCCAACGATTTCATCCTCACCCTGTCCTGCGCCGATGCCAAGGGCATCGTCTATTCGGTCTCCGGCGTGCTGTACCAGGCCGGATGCAACATCCTGGATTCGCAGCAGTTCGGCGACCCCGCCACGGGGCTGTTCTTCATGCGGGTGCACTTCTCGGCGCCGGCCCACCTGGACGGCGCCGAGAAGGTCGAGCTCCTGTTCACCGACCTGCGCCAGCGCTTCGGCATGCAGGCGCAGATCCACTGCGTGGCGCGGCGCGAGCGCGTGCTCATCGCGGTGAGCCGCCAGGCCCATTGTCTCAACGACCTGCTGTTTCGCTGGCGCGCCGGGCAGATTCCCATGGACGTGGTGGGCGTGGTGTCCAACCACCGCGACTGCGCGTCGCTGGCGGCGCACTACGAAGTGCCCTTTCACCACGAGCCCCTGGCCGCCGGGGCCGACGCGCCGACCAAGCGCGCGCAGGAATTGCGCATCGAGGCCCTGATGCGCGAGCAGGGGGTGGAGCTTCTGGTGCTGGCGCGCTACATGCAGATCCTGAGCGCCGAGTTCTGCGCCGCGCTGGACGGACGCGCCATCAACATCCACCATTCCTTCCTGCCCAGCTTCAAGGGCGCGCGGCCGTACCGCCAGGCGCATGAGCGCGGCGTGAAGCTGATCGGGGCCACCGCCCACTACGTGACGCCCGAGCTGGACGAGGGCCCTATCATCGAGCAGGACGTGCAGCGCGTGGACCACGGCCTGGATGTCGAGGAGCTGACCTCGGTGGGACAGGACGTCGAAAACCAGGTGCTGGCGCGCGCGGTGCGCTGGCATGTCGAGCACCGCATCCTGCGCAACGGCCACAAGACCGTCGTGTTCAAGTGAAGCCCCGCGGCCCATGCCGCGCCTGGAGTCGCCCATGCCTCGCAAACCCCCCGTGGCCAGCGGACCGCTGAGTTCCGCCGAAGCCGCCGAAGCCGCCTTCTACGAGGCCCTGCAGGC
>DAIDHU010000261.1 GCA_027451915.1 Thiomonas sp.
ATGCCGTCGGGGTTGTTGGATCCGACCTGGTGCAGCGCGATGATGTGCGCGCCGACGATGGCCACCAGCAGCAGCGGAATGGCGACGATGTGGAAGGCGTAGAAGCGGTTGAGCGTGGCGTCGCCGACCACGTAGTCGCCGCGGATCCACAGCGCCAGGTCGGGCCCGATCCCGGGAATGGCCGAGAACAGGTTGACGATGACCTGCGCCCCCCAGAAGGACATCTGGCCCCAGGGCAGCAGGTAGCCGAAGAAGGCCTCGGCCATGAGCGCGAGGAAGATCATGCAGCCGACGATCCACACCAGTTCGCGCGGCCTGCGGTAGGAACCGTACAGGAAGCCGCGGAAGATGTGCATGTAGATGACGATGAAAAAGGCCGAGGCGCCGGTGGAGTGGATGTAGCGGATCAGCCAGCCCCAGTCGACGTCGCGCATGATCAGCTCGACCGAGCCGAAGGCCAGCGCGGAGTCGGGCTTGTAGTGCATGGCCAGGAAGATGCCGCTGACGATCTGGATGGCCAGCACGAAGATGGCGAGCGAGCCGAAGTAGTACCAGAAGTTCAGGTTCTTCGGCGCGTAGTACTCGGTCAGGTGGGCGGACCACAGCGCGGAGAAGGGAAAGCGGTCGTCGATCCACTGGCGCAGGCCGACGCGCTGGCCGTCCTCGGGGATCTCGGGGGAGCTGCTCTGGGACATGGTCGGCTCTCCTCAGGCCTGGGCTTCGCCGAGCAGGATCTTGTGCTCGCCGAGGAATCGATAGGGCGGCACCGGCAGGTTGGCCGGTGCCGGCATGTTCTTGAACACCCTGGCGGCGAGGTCGAACTGGGAGCCGTGGCAGGGGCACAGGAAGCCGCCGTCCCAATCGGCCGGAAGCGATGGCTGCGGCCCGGCGCGGAAGCGGTCCACCGGCGAACAACCCAGGTGGGTGCAGATGCCCACGACCACCAGGTATTCGGGACGGATCGAGCGCCAGCGGTTCTGCGCCCAGACGGGAGTCGGCACGTCCTGGTTTCTCGACAACGGATCGGCCACCAGGGCTTCGGTGTGCTCGAGACTGGCCAGCATCTGCGGCGTGCGGCGAAGAAACCAGATGGGCTGGCCGCGCCACAGCACGGTCATTTTTTCGGCGGGGCGAAGCGCCGAGATGTCGACCTCCAGGGGCCCGCCCTCGGCGCGCGCCTTGGCCGAAGGGCCCAGGGATTCGGCAAAGGGCAGCGCGGCACCGGCGCCGCCCACGCATCCGGCCGCTCCCGCGGCGATCAACCAGATCCGGCGTTGCGAGTCCATGGGTTCCCTCGGGCGTTGTCGATGGCCGTCTGCGGCCGTTCGGAAGGGCCCGGCGCGAACGCCCGCCCCCTTGTGAGGACCGCATTGTGGAACTCGCATGCCCCGGGGGCATTAGGAAAACTATGTATAAGCAGATTCTTATTTACTGCAGCCGCCCCGGATTCTTGCGCGCGCGCAAGCCGGCGCCCCTCAAGGTCGTCGGAGGGTGCCGATCCCGCGGCGCAGCAAAACCCCTGGTCCCGGGAAAAGCCCTGCCCTGGCTTCGCAAAATTCGGTCCCTGGGTCAAAATACACTTCAGCTTCCTCGATTCGATGTTTTGTTCACGTAGTTCTCACGTACGGAGACGGTTTCGATGAGCCTTCTGAAGGACTTCAAGGATTTTGCGGTCAAGGGCAATGTGGTCGACCTGGCCGTGGCGGTGATCATCGGCGGCGCCTTTGGCAAGATCGTCTCGGCGCTGGTGGGCGATCTCATCATGCCGGTGGTCGGTCTGGTGGTGGGCAAGATCGACTTCACCAACCTGTTCATCGTCCTGGGGGATTTGCCGCCCGGCACGCCGCGCACGCTGGAGGCCCTGAAAAAGGCCAACATCCCCGTTCTGGCCTACGGAGACTTCCTCACCATCACGTTGAACTTCCTGATCCTGGCCTTCGTGATCTTCCTGATGGTGCGCATGATCGCCAAGCTCAAGCGCGCGCAACCCGAGCAGGCCCCGCCCCCGCCGCCCACGCCCGAGGACGTGCTGCTGCTGCGCGAGATCCGCGACAGTCTCAAGCGCTGAACGCAGGCGCGACCAGGCGCCGCGCCATCGCGATGGCCGAGCACAGGCTGGCCTCGTCGGCCACGCCGTGCCCGGCGATGTCGAAGGCGGTGCCATGGTCGGGGCTGGTGCGCACGAAGGGCAGGCCCAGGGTGATGTTCACCCCCTGCTCCAGCCCCAGGTATTTCACGGGAATCAGCGCGTGGTCGTGCAGCATGGCCACGACCACGTCGAAGGCGCCCGGATGCTGCGGGGTGTTGCGGGCGCGCATGAACACGGTGTCGGGGGCATAGGGCCCGCTGGCGTCGATGCCCTCGGCGCGGGCGCTCTCGATGGCCGGGGCCAGGATGCGCCTTTCCTCGTCGCCGAACAAGCCGCCCTCGCCGGCGTGCGGGTTGAGGCCCGCCACGGCGATGCGCGGGGCCTGCAGCCCCCAGGCGCGCGCCGCCGCGTGGGTGATGCGCAGGGTCTGCAGCACGGCCGGCTCGGTGATCGCATCCAGCGCGCGACGCACGCTGAGGTGAATGGTGACCAGCACCGTGCGCAACTCGTCGTTGGCCAGCATCATGCGCACCGGCGCGCCTCCGCACAGATCCTGCAGGATTTCGGTATGCCCGGGAAAGCGCACGCCGGCGGCGTGCAGCGCCCCCTTGTGGATGGGCGCCGTCACCAGGCCAGCCACCTCGCCGCGCAGGGCCGCGCGCGACGCGGCAACGATGCTGGCGTGCGCGGCGGCGCCCGCGCGCGCGTCCACGCGGCCTGGCACCAGCTCGCGCAGGCGGGCCGGATCGACCCCCTCGGCCTGCACCACGGGGATCACCTGCGGCGGCAGCGCGCACGCGTCGCCGGGGGCGTCGATGCGCGCCACCACGGCGCGCGAGCAGGCCTGCTCCCCGCAAAGGCGACCGGCCGCGCGCGCCAGCACCTCGGCGCAGCCGTAGACCACGCAGCCTCGCGCCTGCCCGCGCGCAAAGGCCTTCACGATGATCTCGGGGCCGATGCCCGCGGCATCGCCCATGGAAATCGCCAGGGGCTTGGATGGGGTCATGGGGGTCTCAGGCAGGGTTGTCCACGTCGATGAAATGGTGTTCGACGCCGAATTGCGCCGCCAGGTGCTCGC
>DAIDHU010000262.1 GCA_027451915.1 Thiomonas sp.
TCAGCGCCCACGAGGCGCGCCTGGGACACCTGATCGCGCTGCGCCAGGTCGCCCCCGAACGCGTGCACGAGCTGCTGTGCGCGCTGGCCGCCGAGCTCGCCGCGCTGGTGCGCGCCGAGACACGGCGCCCCGGCGCGCTCGCCGGCTACGACCATCGCGACCCCGGGCCGGGCTTTCGCGCGTTGCTGCACGAGCTGCGTGAGCTGCTGCATCGGGTCGTCCGGCGTGGTGCCGAAGCCCTCGCGCTGCAGCCGCACTCGCATGGCATGTACGTGGCCAGCGTCGATCCGTCGCTGCTCGGCGAGTTCGCGAGTCTCGTGCTGGGTGCGCGCTCGGATCTCGCGCTCGATGCCTTCGCCCAGCAATTCGCGTCGCAGGCCAAGGTCGCACCGGCGGACCGGCTGGCGGAACTGGTGCGCCTGCACCTGCCGGGAATCGCATTGCGCGCGCTGCCGGGGCCACCGCGGCAGATCCCGGTGCAGGCCGACCACGCCTACTTCCAGCTCGAGCCGGGCGGCCCGCTCTGGGAGCACATGCGGGCCCATGGAGGAATCGGCCTGCACATGGCCGTCGAGTTCCCGGGGCTGCAGGTCCGTCTCTGGGGGGTCCGATGACCAAGCAACGGAGCGGGCACCGATGAGCCGGCGAATCATCCTGGAAGGCGACACCATCGACCATGGGGGTGAGGTCGTCTGCAACGCTTCGGGCGACCGCATCGATGGGCGCGCAATCGCCTGCATGGGCGACGCGGTGGTCTGCCGGCGCCATGGGCACACACGGATCGCCGAAGGTTGCGCGCACGCCAGCATCGACGGACGCCCCATCGCGCTGGAAGGGCATCGCACCGAATGCGGTGCCTGCCTGATCGCAAGCGGCGCAGCGAGCATCGGATGAGCACCCCGGGCTGGCGCTTGCGCTTGCATGGTCCGGCTCTGCAGGCGCTGCAGACCGACGCAGGGTTTCACGCCGAGTGGCAGGTGCTCGCGCTGCACGGCACCGAAGGAGTCAACCGGCTGTTCCGCTATGGGCTGCGCCTGCGCCACCCGAGGCTGCCGCGGGACCTGCGCCCGTTGCTCGGGCGCGAACTGCAGGTCCACCTGTGCCTTCCCGGCGCTTCGTCGGGGCGCGTGATCAGTGCCCTGGTGAGCCAGGTCGAGCACCTCGGATGCGTCGGTTCGTCGCAGCGGGGCGGAGCCGGAGCCTGGGCTGCCGGGATCACGCTGCGCGCGTGGCCCTGCCTGGCCGAACTGCAAGGCGCCTGCCGCATTTTCCAGCAGCGCAGCGTGCCCGAGGTGCTGAGCCAGATCCTGGACCCCTACGGCTTTGGCTGGGAGCTTCGCCTGCGGGGCAGGTATCCGCGCCTGGACTACCTCGTGCAGTTCAACCAGACCGACTGGTCCTTCGTCGAATCCCTGTGCTCGCGCTGGGGGCTGCACTACCACTTCTAGCACGATGCCGAGGGCCACCGTCTGGTGCTGGGCGACGGCGCACACACCTGGAGGCCGCAGGCTCTCGACGCCTTCGCCCGCCTGGGCGTGCGTGCGCACGCCTGGAGCGGTGATCAGGCGTCGCTGCACGCGGTTTGTGCAGATGAAGCGCTGGGGGTGCAGGCGTGGCAGTCGCATACCCACCCCGAATGCCACCCCGAGCAGATCGAGACCTGGCTTTGCGAAGCGCCCGACGCCGCGCCGCGCCCTCCCGTCCTCAGCCGTTGGCGAGGAGTCGACGGCATCGCCCGCGTGCGCCGCGAGCTCGAACCCGCTGCCGAAGCGGGCGAGCACGACGC
>DAIDHU010000263.1 GCA_027451915.1 Thiomonas sp.
CCACTACACCCCGAGCAGCTGTTCCAGCCGCTCGCGTTTGCCCGGCAATTCCTCGCGCGAGAACTGCTCGACCATGCGACCACGTTCCATGACGTAGAAGCTGTCGGCGAGACGTGCCGAGAAATGAAAATTCTGCTCCACCAGCAGGATCGAGAAACCCCGGTCGCGCAGCGAGGTGATGGCGCGGCCCAGCGCCTGCACGATCACCGGGGCCAGGCCCTCGGAGATTTCGTCCAGCAGCAGCAGTCGCGCGCCGGTGCGCAGGATGCGCGCCAGCGCCAGCATCTGCTGCTCGCCGCCGGACAGGCGCGAGCCGGGGCTGCGCGCGCGCTCCTTGAGATTGGGGAACAGCGCGTCGATCTCCTCCAGGCTCAGGCCCTCGAAGCCGGTGCGCAGCAGCGGGGGCAGCAGCAGGTTCTCGCGCGTGGACAGGCTGGCGAAGATGCCGCGTTCCTCCGGGCAGTAGCCCACGCCCAGCCCGGCCACGCGGTGCGGCGCCACCTTCTCGAGATCCTGCCCGAACACGCGGATGCTGCCGCTGCGCGCGCTGGTCAGGCCCATGATGGCGCGCAGCGTGCTGGTGCGCCCGGCACCGTTGCGCCCCAGCAGGCATACCGTGCGGCCCACCGGTACCTGCAGGTCCACGCCGTGCAGCACGTGGGATTCACCGTACCAGGCATGCAGGCCGCGGATGTCCAGCGCGAGCTTCGCGCCGTCGCCGGCCGCGGCGCCCTGCGCGGGCTCGCGGGTCGGGCTGTGGGTCGAATTCATGCCGGCAGTTCCTCCACCGCTTCGCCCATGTAGGCGCTGATCACCTCGGGGTTGGAGGACACCTGCGCGTAGCTGCCCTCGGCCAGCTTGCGCCCGCGCTGCATCACCGTGACCCGGTCGCAGATACGCGAGATCACCGACATGTTGTGCTCGACCATCAGCACGGTGCGCCCCTTGGCCACGCGCGCGATCAGCTCGGTCACGCGCTCCACGTCCTCGTGCCCCAGGCCCTGGGTGGGCTCGTCGAGCAGCATGAGCCGGGGCTCCAGGGCCAGCGTGGTGGCCAGTTCCAGCGCGCGCTTGTGGCCGTAGGGAAGGTTCACCGCCAGCTGATCCGGCCGATCGCCCAGCCCGACCTGCTCCAGGTAGTGCAGGGCGCGTTCGTTCAGCCGGTCCAGGCGCGCCGGGGAGGCCCAGAATTGCCAGGCCATGCCGGCCGCGCGCTGCATGCCCACGCGCACGTTGTCCAGCAGGCTCATGTGACCGAAGGTCGCGCTGATCTGAAAGGAGCGCACCAGGCCCAGGCGCGCCACCTGGGCCGGTTGCATGCGCGTGATGTCGCGCCCATCGAACACGATGCTGCCGGAGCTGGGTTCCAGGAACTTGGTCAGAAGGTTGAAGCAGGTGGTCTTGCCGGCCCCGTTGGGGCCTACCAGGGCGTGGATCGAAGACTCCGCGATGTCCAGGTCCATGTCCTGCACTGCAGCAAAGCCGGCGAATTGTTTGGTGAGGCCCCGGGCCCGCAGAATCAGATTTGTCGACATGTCGTGGGCGCGATTGAACGACGCATTTTGCGGCACTGCGGCGAGACCTTACAAGCTCCGTCGCCTCGGGGAAACCCTGGGCGCGTGGCCTCAGCGCGCACCCGGACTTGCACCAGGCCGCACTCGAAGACCTTGTGGGCAAAAGGCCTTAAAGAACTGCAGGACAATTCCGGGATGGCCCTTGACTTTCTCGCCTCGACCCACTCGCCCGCCGCCCCGGATCCCGCGGCCGCCGAT
>DAIDHU010000264.1 GCA_027451915.1 Thiomonas sp.
ACCGCGGCTGATCGCGGGGCCGAGCGGCGCATGGCCAAGCCACGCGGCAGCAGCGACCTCGTCGACGAGGGGGCGCGTGCCGGCTTGGTGCTGGCCGCCGCGGCGCTGCTGGGCATGGTGTTGAGCAACAGCGTGCTGGCCGCGGCCTGGCACGCCTTGCTGGATGCCCGCTGGGGCTTGACGTTGGGGCCCCTGCATCTGGTCGAGAGCAATCTGCGCTGGATCAACGACGCCCTGATGGCCCTGTTCTTCCTGCAGGTGGGCATCGAGATCAAGCGCGAGTGGCTGTTCGGCGCCTTGTGCGACCGCCGGGCCCGCGTGCTGCCGGTGGCCGCCGCGCTGGGCGGCATGCTGGTGCCGGCGCTGGTGTTCGTGGCCGTGAATGCCGAGCATCCGGGCAACCTGTCCGGCTGGGCGGTGCCCGCGGCCACCGACATCGCCTTCGCGCTGGGCCTGATGGCCCTGTTCGCGCGCGGTCTTCCCGCCCGCGCCAGGGTGTTTCTCACCGCAGTGGCCGTGCTCGACGACCTGGGCGCGGTGATGATCATCGCCGCGTTCTACACCGCGCAGTTGTCCGGGGCGATGCTGGGCCTGGCCGTGGCCACGGTGATCGCGATGGGCCTGCTGGCCAACTTCGGGCTGCGCCGCGCCTGGCCCTATCTGGCGCTGGGCCTGTTGCTGTGGTGGTGGGTGCTGCACTCGGGCGTGCACCCCACGGTGGCCGGCGTGCTCACCGGGGTGCTGCTGCCCCAGCAGCGCGACGGCGGAGCCGGGCAGCGCGTGGAGCGCGCGCTGGCTCCGGTGGTCACCTGGGTCGTGTTGCCCCTGTTCGCGCTGGCCAACGCCGGCATCGAACTGCACGGCGCGCTGGGGGAGTTGTTGCGCAGCCCCGTCACCTGGGGTGTGGCGCTGGGCCTTCTGCTGGGCAAGCCCATGGGCATCCTGGCGGGCGTGTTCGCGGCCGCGCATGCGGGAGGAGGCCTGCCGTCGGGCTACAGCTGGCGCCTCATGCTGGCCCTGTCGGGGTTTTGCGGGGTGGGATTCACCATGTCCCTGTTCATCGCCGACCTGGCCTGGCCCGACGGCGCGGCCGCCTTCGATGCCGCGCGCCTGGGCGTGCTGCTGGGCACATTGCTGGCGGTGGGTGCCGGCAGCGCGGTGGCGGCGCGCCTGTATCCACGTTCCGCTGCGCGCACCACCGCGCGCAAGCGCGCGGGGCATTGAGCCCCGTTGGCGCGGCTTTCGCAACGGGACGTTCCGGCGCCGGCCCAACGGGTCTATACTGAATCATGCTTGTCGGAGTGCCGGACGCGCCCAGCGTGACGGCTGAGACCGCCCCCGCGCGGAATCCGCAGAACCTGATCGGGGTCATTCCCGCGTAGGAAACCAAGTCGCCCCAGCGCTTCGGCAGGCCTCACAGACCCAGGAGACCAGCCATGTCCGAAGTTCGCCGCAGCGTCGATCCGGCGCGCCTCTCCAGCCGCATCACCCGCAGCTCCTTCCCCGGATCGCGCAAGGTGTACCTCGAAGAGGTGGCCGGCGTGCCCGTGCCCTGGCGCGAGATCGCGCTGTCGGACACCCTGCTGGAAACCGCGCCCGGCGTGACCCAGTTGCAGAAAAACGCGCCGCTGCGCGTGTACGACACCTCCGGCCCCTACACCGACCCCAAGGTCTCCATCGACGTGCGCGCCGGGCTGCCCGCGCTGCGCGGCGCCTGGCTGGATGCGCGTGAGGACATGCAGCGACTGGACGGCCCGAGCAGCGAATACGGGCGCGCGCGCCAGAGCGACCCGGAGACCGCCGCGCTGCGCTTCACCTCGCCGCCGCAGCCGCGGCGTGCGCGCGCTGGCGCCAACGTCACCCAGATGCACCTGGCGCGCCGCGGCATCATCACCCCCGAGATGGAATTCATCGCGCTGCGCGAGAACCTGCAGCGCGCCCAGCTGCCCGAGGCGCTGCAGCAGAACGGCGGCCAGCACCGCGGCAGCTGGTTCCACGCGCAGCGCCCGATCGACGCCGAGTTCGTGCGCGGCGAGGTGGCCGCCGGGCGCGCGGTGATCCCGGCCAACATCAACCACCCCGAGATCGAGCCCATGATCATCGGGCGCAACTTTCTCACCAAGGTCAACGCCAACATCGGCAACTCGGCCGTGACCTCGGACATCGAGGACGAGGTGGACAAGATGGTCTGGGCGATCCGCTGGGGCGCCGACACGGTGATGGACCTGTCCACCGGCAAGCACATCCACGAGACCCGCGAATGGATCGTGCGCAACAGCCCGGTGCCCATCGGCACGGTGCCCATCTACCAGGCGCTGGAGAAGGTCGGCGGCGTGGCCGAGGAGCTGAGCTGGGAACTGTTCCGCGACACCCTGGTCGAACAGGCGGAGCAGGGGGTCGACTACTTCACCATCCACGCCGGCGTGCTGCTGCGCTACGTCCCCTTGACCGCATCGCGGGTCACCGGCATCGTGTCGCGCGGCGGCTCGATCATGGCCAAGTGGTGCCTGGCGCACCATCGCGAGAATTTCCTCTACACCCATTTCGAGGAAATCTGCGAGATCATGAAGGCCTACGACGTCACCTTCTCCCTGGGCGACGGCCTGCGCCCGGGTTCCATCGCCGACGCCAACGACGAGGCTCAGTTCAGCGAACTGCGCACCCTGGGCGAGCTCACGCAGATCGCCTGGAAGCACGACGTGCAGGTCATGATCGAAGGCCCCGGCCATGTGCCGCTGCACATGGTGGCGGTCAACGTCGAGGAGGAGCTCAAGCACTGCTACGAGGCCCCCTTCTACACCCTGGGGCCGCTGACCACCGACATCGCCCCGGGCTACGACCACATCACCAGCGCCATCGGCGCCGCCAACATCGGCTGGGCCGGCACGGCCATGCTGTGCTACGTGACCCCCAAGGAGCACCTGGGCCTGCCCGATCGCGAGGACGTCAAGCAGGGGCTGATCGCCTACCGCATCTCCGCGCATGCCTCCGATCTGGCCAAGGGCTACCCCGGCGCGCAGCTGTGGGACAACGCCATCTCCCGCGCACGCTTCGAGTTCCGCTGGGAGGACCAGTTCCGGCTCGCGCTCGACCCCGACACCGCGCGGGCCTTCCACGACGCCACGCTGCCCAAGCAGGCGGCCAAGACCGCGCATTTCTGCTCCATGTGCGGCCCCAAGTTCTGCTCCATGAAAATCAGCCAGGACATCCGCAACGCGGCCGCCGCCGAGTCCCGGCAGGCCACCGACGCCGCGGCCCTGCGCGACGAACTGGCCCGCAAGGCGGCGGAATTCCGCAAGTCGGGCGGGGAGATCTATCAGTGAACCTTGCCGCGCAGCGGGATCGCCCCTGCGAGCCGCGCGGGGGCGCCGGCGGCCCGCATGTGGGCATCGCGGGAGCCGGGCTGGCGGGGCGCCTGCTGGCCTGGCGCCTGCTGCGCCGCGGCGCGCGGGTGAGCCTGTTCGATGCCGGCTCGCGCGACGATCGCGGCAGTGCCGGGCCGACGGCGGCAGCCATGCTCTCGCCCACCGCCGAGCTGGCGGTGGCCGATGCCCATATCCACGAGCTCGGCAGCCGCTCCCTGGACCTTTGGGCGCGCTGGCTGGCAAGCCTGCACGCGCAGACCGGCCGCGAAGTCTATTTCCGGCGCGAGGGCACGCTGGTGGTGGCGCACGCCGCGGATCGCGCGTCGCTTGCGCACTATGCCTCGCTGCTGCGCGCGCACCTGCCCCCGACCGAGGCCGCGGCGAGCGTGCAGGGCGCCGACACTCAGCGCATAGGCGCCCTGGAGCCCCTGCTGGCGGGCCGCTTCGCCGACGGCCTGTATCTGCCTCAGGAAGGTCAGCTGGCCAACGACCAGCTCTACGAGGCGCTGGCGGTGGCGCTCGATGCTTGCCTGGAGGCCTGCGCAGGGGCCTGGCACGAGCGCTGCGCGATCGAATCGGTGCAGCCGCGCGCGCTGCTGGCGCGCGATGGCACCCGGCATGCGTTCGACCTCGCCGTCGACTGTCGGGGCGTGGGCGCGCGCGGCGACATGCCGGGCCTGCACGGGGTGCGCGGCGAAGTGCTCACGGTGGCCGCGCCCGGCGTGGAACTGCGCCGCCCGGTGCGCCTGATCCACCCGCGTTATGCGCTGTACGTGGCGCCGCGTCCCGGTGGGCGTTTCATCGTCGGCGCCACCGAGCTGGACAGCGAGGATCCGGGGCCGATCACGCTGCGCTCGACCCTGGAGCTGGGCAGCGCGCTGTACAGCCTGCATCCGGATTTCGGCGAGGCGCGGGTGCTGCGCCTGGCCGCGGCGCTGCGCCCGGCGCTGCCCGATCGCCAGCCCGTGGCGGCGCCCGACGCCCAGGGCGTATGGCGCATCAACGGATTGTTCCGCCATGGCTACCTGATTGCCCCCGCGGTGGTTGGCGAGGCGGAGCAGGGCATTGCCGACGCCCTGGGCCTGCCCCCGGCCGCGGACGAGGAGCTGCGCGATGCCGCATGAGCCCGTGCCCCCG
>DAIDHU010000265.1 GCA_027451915.1 Thiomonas sp.
TCGATGGCCGCATTGAGGGCCAGGAGATTGGTCTGGTAGGAAATCTCTCGAATGTTGTGCACCAGGGAGGAAATCGTCCCCACCTGCTCGAGCAGGGCCTTCACGGCCTGGGAGTTGCCGGCGATGGCGTCCTTGACCACGCCGATGGCCCCGTCCACCGCCTCCATCGACTGGCTGACCTCGGTCTCGGCCTTGACCAGGGAGCCCAGGATGTTCTTGAGCCGATCGTTGAGTTCCACCGCCTCGCGGCGCGCCGAGAT
This sequence comes from Thiomonas sp., assembly GCA_027451915.1. Taxonomy (GTDB): domain Bacteria; phylum Pseudomonadota; class Gammaproteobacteria; order Burkholderiales; family Burkholderiaceae_C; genus Thiomonas_A. The sequence goes on from DAIDHU010000265.1 coordinate 261, forward strand.
GTTGCGCAGGCTGGCGTGCAGGCACAGGGGCTGGCCCAGGGGGTCGCGGATGGCCGCCACCGTCACGGAGAACAGGAAACTGCCCACGGACAGCTGGGCATGCAGGTGCTCGAGCGCGCCCGCGGCCACCGCCTGCAGCTTGTCCTGCGCTCCCTGACCGAGCAGGCGCGCCAGGGGCAGGCCCTGCAGGCGCTCGGGGTCGAAGTCGGCTCCGACGGTGGCCCGGAACATGGCGGCGAAGCGCGCCATGGTGGTGCGCGCGGCGGGGTTGGCGTGGAACACCGCGAAGCCGCCGACCGGCTCGGCCAGCAGCTCCAGGGTTTCCATGCTGTGAAAGGCCTGTTCCAGGCCGGATTGAATCGTGCTTTCCATCGTTGCACCTCGTGGCCATGCATTGTGCGCCGATGCCTATGACATACCGTTCATGATGCGGAGAATCGGCATCATGCGCGATGCAACGGGGCCTGCACGCCTTGCAGACACAACAACGACGCAAGTCCGCTTCGCTTGAGCGTCCCGGTCGCGGATCCCGGAAATCGCGGGGCGATCCGGCGGGCTCAGGCCGCGGCCGGAACGCGCAGGTGCCGGATCATGTCGGCGACCATGTCGTCCAGGCCGTACTCGGCGCGCCAGCGCCAGTCGGAGCGGGCGGCCGAATCGTCGATGGAATCGGGCCAGGCGTGGGCGATGGCCTGCCGGTAGTCGGGGGCGTAGCGCAGTTCGAAGCCCGGCAGGTGGCGCCGGATCGCCTCGGCGATCTGGCGGGGCGTGAAGCTCATGGCGGCCACGTTGTAGCTGCCCCGCTCGCTGATGCACGAGGCGGGCGCCTGCATGAGTTCGAGGGTCGCGCGGATGGCGTCCGGCATGTACATCATGGGCAGGGCCTCGTCGGGCTCCAGAAAGCAGCTGTAGGTCTCGCCCTTGAGCGCGGCATGGAAAATGTCCACCGCGTAATCCGTGGTGCCCCCGCCGGGCGGCGTGGTGTAGGAAATCAGGCCGGGGTAGCGCAGGCTGCGCACGTCGACCCCGTGCTGCGCGTGGTACCAGCGGCACAGGCCCTCTCCGGCCAGCTTGGAGATGCCGTAGACCGTGGTGGGCTCCATCACCGTGCGCTGGGGCGTGTTCTCGCGGGGCGTGCTGGGGCCGAAGGCGGCGATGGAACTGGGCCAGAACACCCGCTCGATGCCGCCCTGGCGCGCCAGCTCCAGAACGTTGAGCAGGCTGCTGGTGTTCAGGTTCCAGGCCCACATGGGGGCCTTTTCCCCGCTGGCCGACAGGGCCGCCGCGAGCAGGTAGACCTGGGTGATGCCATGGCGCTCGACCACCGTGGCCAGGTCCCCGCGCGAGGTGGCGTCGAGCATCTCGTGGCGCAGCTGCGGATGGCGGCCCACGGGAGCCAGGTCGGCGGTGATCACTTGCCCGGCCCCGTGGCGCTGCGCCAGGGCCAGGCTGAGTTCGGAGCCGATCTGGCCGTTGGCGCCGATGATCAGGATCCGGGGCGAGGCGGGTTTCATGGAATCAGCTCCAGTTCCCGCCCGGCCTGGGCGAAGGCTTCCAGCGCCTGGCGCAGCGTGGGGGTGTCGTGCACCGCGCTGATCTGCACGCGGATGCGTGCCTGGCCCTGCGGCACCACGGGATAGAAAAAGCCCACCACGTACACGCCGAGCTCCAGCAGGCGGGCGGCCAGGCGCTGCGCCTTGTCGGCGTCGTACACCATGATCGGCACGATGGGGTGGCTGCCTGGCTTGACCTCGAAGCCCAGTTGCTCGATGCCGGCGCGGAACAGGCGGGTGTTGGCCTCCAGGCGGTCGCGCAGCTCGGTGCTGGCCTCGAGAATGTCCAGCACCGCGATGGAGGCGCCGACGATGGCCGGCGCCACGGTGTTGGAGAACAGGTAGGGGCGCGAGCGCTGGCGCAGCAGCGCCACCACCTCGGCGCGCGCGCTGGTGAAGCCGCCGGAGGCCCCGCCCAGGGCCTTGCCCAGCGTGCCGGTGATGATGTCCACGCGCCCGAACACCCCGCGCAGCTCGTGGGTTCCACGCCCGCGCGTGCCCAGGAAGCCGCTGGCATGGCATTCGTCGATGCCTAGCAGGGCGCCGAATTCGTCGCAGATGCCGCGCATTTCGTCGAGCCGGGCGATGGTGCCGTCCATGGAGAACACGCCGTCGGTGAACACCAGCACATGGCGCGCTCCCTCGGCCCGCGCCAGCGCCAGCTGGCTGCGCAGGCTGGCCATGTCGTCGTGCGCGTAGCGCATGCGCCGCGCCTTGCTCAGGCGGATGCCGTCGATGATCGACGCGTGGTTCAGCGTGTCGCTGATCACCGCGTCCTCGGGACCGAGCAAGGTCTCGAACAGGCCGCCGTTGGCGTCGAAGGCCGAGCCGTAGAGAATGGTGTCCTCGGTGCCCAGGAAGGCCGAGAGCCGGCGCTCCAGGGTCTTGTGCAGGTCCTGGGTGCCGCAGATGAAGCGCACCGAGCTCAGGCCGAAGCCGTGGGTGCGCAGCGCTTCGTGCGCGGCCTCGATCACCCGCGGGTGCGAGGACAGGCCCAGGTAGTTGTTCGCGCACAGGTTGATGACCTCGCGCCCGTCGAGCGTGCGCACCCGGGCTCCTTGCGGCGAGGCGATGACCCGCTCGTTCTTGAACAGGCCGGCGGCACGCCGGGTGTCGAGTTCGCGGCGGATGGAGGCGTGGAAGGCGTCTGCGTCGGACATGGCGTGATTCGAGGAGGTCGCGGGGGCGGGCCCGGGTGGTAGCATCCGATCGATAAATCGAACATGTTCATCATAACGAACATGTTGTGCACTATACAGAACAGACCGCCATGGCGCAACTTTCCGTCGAGAATCCCCTTTTCGCACCGGGCGAAGGCCCGCCCGCGGTGGGTGCCGCGCTGCAGGCGCTGCGCCAGCGCCAGAGGCTGTCGCTGGACGAGCTGTCGCGTCGCGCGGGAGTGTCCAAGTCCATGCTGTCGCAGATCGAGCGCAATCTGGCCAATCCCACGGTCGCTGTGCTGTGGCGCCTGTCCAATGCGCTGGGGGTGCCCCTGGGCGAGCTGTTGGCCGGCGGCTCTCCCGCAAGGCCCGAGGCCGGGATCGCCCTGGTGCCGCCGCATGCGATCCCCGCGCTCAAGAGCCCGGACGGGCATTGCGATCTGCGCATCCTCGGCCCCATCGACCTCGCCGGGCGCTTCGAGTGGTACGAGCTGAGCGTGGAGCCCGGGGGCGTGCTGGCCTCCGAGCCTCACGAGGCGGGCACGCAGGAGCATTTGTCGGTGCTGGGCGGAGCGCTCACCGTGCGCAGCGGCGCCGACGAGCGCCGCGTGCGCCATGGCGAGACCGCGCGCTACGCGGCCGACGTCGCGCATGCCATCAGCAATGCCGGCAAGACCTCGGCCAGCGCGCTGCTGGTGGTCGTGCATCCGGCCTGAGGGCTGCGCGTGCGCCCGATCCGCGTGCTCGACGCGTTGCGAAGCTATTTCGGGCTCGCGGCCTTCGGCGTCATGGGCCTGGCGTGGACGCCCCCGGCCCTGCTGCTCGGCGCCCTGCTGCCGCCCCGCGCCGCCCGCGCCGTGGGGCGCGCGGTGATCCGCGCCGGCTTTCATGCCTACCTCGGCCTGCTGCGACGCATCGGCGCCTGCCGTTTCGAGCTGGGCGAGCTCGACAGCCTGCGCGGCCAGGGGCCCTTGATCCTGGCGCCCAACCATCCCTCGCTGATCGACGCCGTGCTGGTGCTGTCGCGCCTGCGGGGGCCGGCCTGCGTGATGAAGGCCGGGCTGCTGGGCAACCCGGTGCTGGGCGCGGGTGCCCGGCTGGCGGGATACATTCCCAATGACAACCTGCGCGGCATGATCGAGCGGGCCGTGGCCGAATTGCGCGAGGGCCGCTGCCTGCTGCTGTTTCCCGAGGGCACGCGCAGCAGCGCGCACCCCGTAGGACCGATGCGCGGGATCGTGGGCCTGATCGCCCGCCAGGCCGGGGTGCCCGTGCAGACCTTGCTGATCGAGGCCGATTCCCCCTTCCTGGGCAAGCGCTGGGGCCTGGGCGAGGTGCCTCGCCTGCCCATCGGCTATCGTGTGCGTCTGGGCAGGCGCTTCGACCCGCCGAGCAACGCGCAGGACTTCGTGCAGGAACTGGACGCCTATTTTCGCGAAGCCCTCGGCGGGCCCGCCGGCACCCCCGCCCTGCCCGATCCCCCGACCCGCCCCTGATGCGCATGCCCGAGCTTGCCTACGACCCCGCCTCCGGGCCCCGCCCGAGCAGCACCCACCTGGTGCTCATTCCCAGCTACAACCCCGGCCGCGCCGTGTTCGAGACGGTGCGCACGGCCCGTGCCGCCTGGGCTCCGGTCTGGGTGGTGGTGGACGGCAGCACCGATTCCAGCGCCGAGGGGCTGGCCGACTGGGCGCGCTCCGACCCCCAGCTGCGCCTGATCCTGCTGCCGCGCAACCAGGGCAAGGGTGCCGCCGTACTGGCCGGGCTGGATGCGGCGCAGGCGGCTGGATTCACCCACGCTCTCACCATGGATTCGGACGGGCAGCACCCGGCCGCCAGCATCCCCGAGTTCATGGAGTGCTCGCGCCGGCATCCGGCGGCGATGGTCCTGGGCAACCCGGTGTTCGCCCCCGACGCCCCGCGTCTGCGGGTGCAGGGGCGCAAGGTGTCCAACGCCTGGGCGCGCCTGGAAACCCTGGGCGCGGGCATTGGCGACTCGCTGTACGGATTCCGCGTCTACCCCATCGCGCCGCTGCGCGCCATCATGCGCGGGCAACGCTGGATGCGCCGCTTCGATTTCGACCCCGAGGCCGTGGTGCGCCTGAGCTGGGCCGGCGTGCCGGCCGTCAATCTGCCGGCGCCGGTGCGTTACCTGCGCGCCGACGAAGGCGGCGTGTCGCACTTTCGTTATCTGCGCGACAACACCCTGCTGAGCTGGATGCACCTGCGTCTGGTGCTGGGCTTCCTGCTCCGCCTGCCCATGCTGTCGTGGCGTCTGGTGGTCAGGTCATCCCGCCGTTGATCGAGATCACCTGGCCGGTGATGTAGGCGGCCTTGTCCGAGGCCAGGAAGGCCACCAGCTCGGCCACTTCCTCGGGCCGGCCCGCGCGTTGCGCGGGCACCAGCCGCGCGATGGCGTCGTCGTCGAAGGCGCCCTCGCTCATCGCCGTCGCCACGATGCCGGGCGCCACCGCGTTGACCGTGATGCCGCGGCTGGCCACCTCCAGCGCCAGCGACCGCGTGGCGGCATGCAGCGCGCCCTTGGCGGCCGCGTAGTTCACCTGGCCCCGGTTGCCCCGCAGGGCCGCCACCGAGGTGATGTTGATCACGCGGCCCCAGCGGCTGCGGATCATCGGCAGCATCAGGGGCTGGGTGACCCGGAAGAATCCGTTGAGGCTGACGTCCACCACGCGCTCCCATTGCTGCGCGCCCATGCCGGGGAACACCGCGTCGTCGTGCACGCCCGCGTTGTTCACCAGCACCTGCACCGGCGCCGTCTCGAGCAGGCTGGCCATGGCGGCGGCCGTGGCCTCGGGGTCGCGCAGGTCGAAGGCCACGGCCTGCGCCTCGTGGCCCTGCCGGCGCAGGGCCTCGGCCAGAGCCTGCGCCTGCTCCAGCCGGGTGTTGGCGTGCACGATCACCTGCATTGCGTCGCGCGCGAGCGCGGCGCAGATGGCGGCGCCGATGCCGCCGCTGCCGCCGGTGACCAGGGCGCGGCGCGGGCCGCGGTATCGTTCCATGCTGGCCGGGTTCATGCCTGATCTCGAGAGGGGTGGTCTGGGGACGCCGCGGCGGGCGAGGCAGGCCCGGAGCCCGGCGCGTGCCGGCCGAGCAGCACGGAGGCGCGGCCCCGCAGCAGCAGGCGTCCGGCGGAGTGCACGCTGAAACCATACATCAGCAGTTCATCGCCCTCCTGCAGGCGCTGCGCGCGCACCAGCAGGGGGGCCTGGATGTCGTCCAGCCTGGTCACGTGCAGCTCGACTCCGCGCGCGCTCACCAGCATGCCGGGCGGCACGCGAGCCCCCGCGGGTGCCAGCAGGGCTCCGTGCACGGCCATGGCCTGCGCGGCGTACTCGATGCCGCAGGCCGCGCCGAGTCGGCCGAACTGGCGCAGGGGATGGTCGGGCCGGCGCTGGTTGTCGGCGCTGCACAGCACGTGGGATGCATCCCAGGCCAGCACGCCGTCGAGCAGGCACATGGCCCCGGCGTGAGGCAGGCGCGCCGCGATCCAGTCGTGGTCGAACCGTGGGGCCGGAACGCTCAGCATGGCTCGAGTTCGATCGCCAGGTGGCGCCCGGGCTGTTGCTCGAGCACCAGCCGGCCCGCCTGGGCGCGGGCCAGGCGCTGCAGCAGGCCAAGCGAACGCGCGGTCGGAATGCTTCGGCGCAGCGCCTCCAGGCCGGCGTGCTCCAGGGTGTGCGCGGGGGCGTCGGTGAAGGCCGCGGCGGGGTCCACCGCGATGCTGGCCAGCGCCCCGGCCGTGCCGCGCGGCGACAGCAGCAGCGCCACCGCGAAGCCGTCCGCGATGGGCCTCGCGCTGCGCAGCGGCTCGGGATACTCGGTGTCATAGGCCAGCAGCAGCACGTCCTCGCCGCTGGTGCGCAGCTGCACCAGCGCCTCCAGCAGGCCGGCCGCGAAACTGCCGTCGTGGGGAGCGCACAGCACGGCCGAGGCCGCCATCGAGCCGGTGGCGATGCCCCAGTAGCCGGAGGCCGCGTTGTGCACGGAGTTGTGGAACCGGGTCGGGGAGATGAGGCGGTCCTGCGAGGCCAGGGCCTCGCACAAGGCATGGCAGTTGGGCCCGTCGCCGCTGGAGGCGGCGAACACCGTGCGCAAATCGGCCGCGCCGCGCCCGGCCATCGCCAGGGCCTCGCCGCCGGTGGCCAGCGCCAGCTTGACCGCCGCGGTCGCGCGTCGCCGCTCGGCGGCTGGAAGGCCCAGGGCCGGCGGGAACTCGGTGCGGGCAGCCTGGTAGGCCGTCTCGCCGCGCAACAGCGCGGCCCCCGTGGGCCAGTCGGGCAGGCCCGGCCCCAGCAAGCCGATGCCTTGGACGCAGGCGCGCAGGCCCTGCGCGGGCGTGGCACTCATCGACGCGGCTCCCCGGGCGGGCCGCCGTGGCCTCGCGCCTTGCAGGCATCGGCGCGCCCGAACACCAGCGAGCAATTGGTGCCGCCGAAGCCGAAGGAGTTGCTCATCACGAAGCCGAGCTGCGCGTGGGCGCAGTCCCGCTGGTAGCGCAGCCCTCCGGGGCCGGCAAGCGCCGGATCGAGTTCGCGCGTGCCCGGACTGGCGGGTATCAGGCCGTCGCGCAGCGCCAGCAGACTCAGCACCGCCTCCAGCCCTCCGGCCGCCCCCAGGGTGTGGCCGGTGGCGCCCTTGGTGGAATTGCATGGCGTGGTGTGGCCGAACACCGCGCCCACGGCGCGGCTCTCGGCCGCATCGTTGCTGGGCGTGGCCGTGCCGTGGAGATTGATGTAGTCGATCCCTTCGGCCCGCAGGCCCGCCTGTTGCAGCGCCTGCCGCATGGCCAGGCTCGCGCCGAGGCCTTCGGGATGGGGGGAGGACATGTGGTACGCGTCGCTGGATTCCCCGCAACCCAGCAGCAGCACATCCTCGTCGCGCAGCTGCCCGCATGCGCGTTCCAGCAGCACGAAGGCCCCCGCCTCTCCCAGCGACAGGCCCTTGCGCGCCGCATCGAAGGGACGGCAGGGCTCCCGGGAGAGCAACTCCAGCGCATGGAAACCGTACAGCGTGGTCAGGCACAGGGAGTCCACGCCGCCGACCACCGCGCAGTCCACGAGTCCGGCGGCGATCATGCGCTGCGCGGTGGCGAACACCTTGGCGCTGGAGGAGCAGGCGGAGGAAATGACAAAACTCGGGCCTTGCAGTCCCAGGCGCCGGGCCACGAAGTCGGCGAGCGAGGCGTTGCTCTGGGTGCCCGTGTAGTGAAAATCCGCCGGCAGCGCGCCGCGCTCGTCGCGCCGCCGATAAGCCAGTTCCGTCTGCAGGATCCCCGAAGTGCTGGTGCCGACGAAAACTCCCACGCGGGCGGCTCCGTGGCGCGCCACAGCCTGCTCCACCGCCTGCGCGAAACCGTCCTGGCGCAGGCTGAGCTCGGCCAGGCGGTTGTTGCGGCAGTCGAACTCCCGCAGGCCGGGCGCCGGGAGCTCGTCCAGGTCGACGTCGTCCACCCCTTGCACCTCGCCGATCCAGGTGGGCAGGTCGACGATGTCGAAATCGCAGGGCTTGAGTCCGCTGCCGCCCTCGCGCGCCGCGGCGGCGTGCGCGGCCAGGCCGGCGCCCAGGCAGCTGGTCGCGGTGGCATGGGCAAGGCGCAGGGGCGGGAGCGCGAGGGCGACGGGATCCATGATGCGTTGCAACTGTAACCAAGCCGCGGGCTGGCTCAGCCAAGGTCCTGCGGCGGCACGGGCAGGGCCACCGCGCGCAACGAGCGTTCGCGCAGCAGCTCCAGCAATGCGGGCAGCACCTGCAGGATCACCGCGTCGGCGCGTGCCCCGGCCGCTCCATGGCCGTCGTGCAACAACAGGATGTCGCCGGCGGCCAGGCCGCGGCTGAGCCGGCGCAGCACCCGGGCCGGGTCGCGCTCGCGGGTATCGAAGCCGCGACGGGTCCACGATGCGAGCTGCAGCCCCGTGTGACGCAGCGCCGGCCAGCACCAGGGGTTGCGGAACCCGGCGGGTGCGCGAAAGTAGCTCGGCGCCACGCCGGTGGCGGCCTGGATCAAGGCCTGGCCCGCGGCCAGCTCGGCGCGGTACCCGCGAGGGCCGAGCAGCGCGAAATCATGCCGGTGGCGCGCGGAATGGTTTTCCACCCGGTGTCCGCGGCGCACGATCTCGCGGGCCAGCTCGGGATGGCGCGCGACACGCTCGCCGATGCAGAAAAAGCTGGCCTTGGCGCCGTGGGCGTCGAGCATGTCCAGCACGGCAGGGGTCACCAGTGGCTCGGGGCCGTCGTCGATGGTCAGCGCGACTTCGCCCCGCGCCGCGTGCGCCGGCGCAAGGCGCAGCAGGTTCGGGCCCAGCAGGCGCGTACGCGGCCACAGGCTCAACGCGGTCACCAGCGCATGGCTGAGCAGGGCCGAGCCCAGGGCCCAGGGCCACGCCGCCGGCACCGCCAGCACCCCGGCAAGCGCCGCCACGTGCACCCCGCCTACGCCGAGCAGCACGGGAGGCAGGCCCGCGCCTTTCGCCCCGGAGCCCGCGGTGCTCATGGCGCGACCTCCCCGCCCGCGCCGGGGTCGGCGGGCGCGCCGCCTGGTCCGGACCAGGCGGCCGAGAACACCAGCGCCAGCAGGGCTCCGGGGGCGACCGTGGCCCCCAGGGAGGCGAGCACGGGAACGCCCGACACCAACAGCGGCCCGAACCCGGCCACCGTGCTCAGGTTGGCGAACACCAGCGAGCTCAGGGTGCGCGGGGTGATGCCGCCGTGGCGCCGAGCGCCGTCGAAGAACAGGGCATAGTTCGAACCCGCGGCGATCACCAGCATCATGCCGATCAGGTGCAGCAGATTGAGCCTTTGGCCCAGCAGCGCCAGGCCCGCGGCGACCACCAGCACCGAAGCCAGCAGGGGCGCCAGCACCCTTGCCACCCGGCTCGCGGAGCGCAGCGCCAGCCACAGCAATGCCGCCATGCCGATCACGCCCGCCAGCGAAAGCTCGATGGCCCTGTGCAGATAGCGTCTGTACAGCTGCTCGGTCGTCTCGCCCAGGTCCACGACGACGGCGCCCGTGCCGCGCAGTGCCTCGCGTACCCGTGCCAGATCGAGGGTGCCGCCGGCAGGCGCGCGAAGGGGCAGCAGGGCCGTCCAGCCGCCATGGGAGGCGTGCCGATCCCGCAGCAGCATGCCGTCCAGCGCCAGGGCGAAGGAGCTGTGCTCGAGATCCGCGCGCGTGAGCAGGGGAGCCGCGCGGGCGGCCGCGACCTCGGCCACGAAGGGCCTGAACAGACCGGGTTTCACAGGCAGGCCGGCCACCGCCGAGCGCAGGCGGGCTTCGAGCAGCGCGGCGTCGGGCAGCGCCGCCTGGCGTGCGCGCTGGGTACGCGCGCTGGGCAGGTAGCGCGCGGGGCTGTCGAAACCGCCGATGAGTCCCTGGCGGCGCAGCGCCTGCAGCCGGGGAGTCATCGCCTCCGCGGCCTCGAGCACCGCCTCCTGGCTGGCGCCGCCCAGGGCCACCAGGTCACCGGAGTCCGCGGCTCCGATCTGCCGACGCAGCGTGACGTCGGCCTCGAGCATGCCCCGGGGAATCGGACTGAGCGCGCCCAGGCGGCTGTTCCAAAGCTGATGGCGCTGCGCCAGCAACACCGAGGCCGAGGCCAGCACCAGCAGCGCCAGCCCGAGGCGCAGGCGCCGCAGCCCCCGCACGGCAGCGGCCAGATGCTCGCCGACCCGCGACAGATCGCGCACGACCAGCCCTCGCGGCAGCAGCTCGGGCAGCACGAAGCGCGTGACCAGCGCGGCCGCGAGTACCCCGACCATGGAGTAGGCGCCGATCTGCGCCAGGCCGGGGAAATCCGACAGCAGCAGGCTGGCGAAGCCCACCATCGAGGTCAGCATGCCCAGGCGCACCGTGGGCCAGAAGCGGCGCAGCCACGCGCGACGCGCGCTTGCCATCGCGGCCGCGTCCATGCGAGGCCCGGCGGGGCCCGACTGCACGAAAAAGTAGATGGAATAGTCCACCGCCTCGCCCATCAGGGCCGTGCCGAAGC
>DAIDHU010000266.1 GCA_027451915.1 Thiomonas sp.
GGCCGCTTCCGAGCCGCCCGCGATGTCGCAGCCGCCCGCCGAGCCCGAAGGATTCGCGGAACCCGAGCCCTCCTGGGAGCCCGAGTCGCTGGCAGCCTCCGAGCCTGCCGTGGAGCTGCCGCCGCCGCACGCCTTCGCTCCCCCGGCCTGGCCCGATGCCTCGCTGCTCGACCTGGGCGAGCCTGCCCACGCCGCCGAGCAGGAGCCTCCCGCGCCCGCGGCCAGCCCGCTGGAGTCCTCCGAGGAGCTCGAGCCCGCGACGGACGACGGCGTGAAGGTCATCGATCAGCTGCGCATCCCGCAGGCCCTGCACACGATCTACCTGAACGAGGCTGACGAGCTGGTGCGCCACCTCGACCAGGAGGTCTCCGCCTGGGGCCATCATCCTCTGTCGCCCATCGGTGAGCACGCGACCGCGCTGGCCCATCAGTTGCGCGGAAGTTCGGCCACCGTGGGGCTGCAAAGCGTGCAGCAGCTTGCCGATCTGCTCGAGCAGGCCATGCAGGGCCAGTCCGAGCACCCCGAGGCGCTCGACGCGGCGCAGCAGGGATTGCTGCCGCGCGCCGTGGAGGACATGCGCCGCGTGCTGCACCAGTTCGCGGCCGGTTTCCTGCGTCCGGCCCAGCCGGAGCTGCTGGAACAGTTGCAGGCGCTGGTGCGTCATCTGGAGGACCTGCGCACGGCCGCCGCGCTGGCGGCCAGCGAAGGCTTCGATGCGCCCGCCGAGCCGCCCGCCGAGCCACCCGCGCAGGCCGCGGCCGCGGCCGAAGAACTGGAATTGCACGAGGTCCTCGAGATCCCCGAGGAGCTCGAAGCGCAGGCGCCTTCGCTGCTGCAAGCCCAGGCGCCCCAGGCCCGCGAAATCCCCGCGGAGTCGGCGCAGCCCGCCCCCGAGCTCATGCTGGACGCCGAACCCGCGGCGGCGCCGGGAACGGGCTCGCGCGACGCCATCGACGCCGAGCTGTTCCCCATTTTCGAATTCGAGGCGGCCGAGCTGCTGCCCCAGCTCGGGCGCTCGCTGCGCGAATGGGAAGCGCGCCCGGCCGACCTGTCGGCCGCGCGCCAGGCCATGCGCCTGCTGCATACCTTCAAGGGCAGCGCGCGCATGGCCGGCACCATGGCCCTGGGCGACATGGCCCATGGGCTGGAATCCGACATCGAGGCCCTGACGGCGCGCGAGGACGCGCGCCCGGACGAGGCGGCGCTGCTCGAGCTGATCGCGCGCTTCGACGCCATCAACACGCGTTTCGAGCGCCTGCGCGAGGCCAGCAGCCGGGGCGAAACCGAACTCGGCGAGATCCACCCGGAACGCGCGCTGCTCGAAGCCCAGGCACAACCCGGAGCGGCCGCGCCGGGTTCTGCCGGGCATGCGCCCGAAGGCGCCGGGGCGGCGCCTGCCGGGGACTCGGCGCAGGCCTTCGGACGCGCCCAGCCGGTGCGCGTGCAGGCCGCGCTGCTGGATCGCCTGGTCAACCAGGTCGGCGAGGTGAGCATCGCGCGCTCGCGCCTGGACAGCGAATTCGACGTCATCCGCTCGGGCGTGCGCGACCTCGGGGACAACCTGTCACGCCTGCGCGCGCAGGTACGCGACATCGAGCTTCAGGCCGATGCCCAGATGGCCGCGCGCACCCAGGCCACGCGCGACGACGGGCGCGATTTCGACCCGCTGGAATTCGACCGCTTCACGCGTTTCCAGGAACTCACGCGCATGATGGCCGAGTCGGTCAATGACCTGGCGCTGGTGCAGGGTTCCCTGGGCCGCGCGCTGCAGTCCACCGAGGACAGCCTGCTGCGTCAGTCGCGCCTGACCCGCGAGTTGCAACGCGACCTGTTGCGCACCCGCATGGTCGAGTTCGACAGCATCTCCGAACGCCTGTACCGAACCGTTCGCCAGGCCAGCAAGGACGCGGGCAAGGCGGTGCGCCTGGACATCCAGGGCGGCACCATCGAACTCGATCGCGGGGTACTGGACCGCATGGCGCCGGCTTTCGAGCATCTGCTGCGCAACGCGGTCGCGCATGGGCTGGAGAGCCCGGAGGAGCGCGAGCGCGCGGGCAAGCCCGCGGTGGGCACCATCACGCTGGCCCTGCGCCACGACGGCAGCGAAGTGGTGGTGTCCATCGGCGATGACGGCGCCGGGCTGCACTATGCCGACATCGCCGCCAAGGCGCGCGCGCAGGGCCTGCTGGCCGAGGGCGAGCACCCCAGCCAGGCGCAGTTGCGCGAGATCATCTTCCTGCCGGGCTTTTCCAGCGCCGCCGAGACCACCGAGATGGCCGGACGGGGCGTGGGCCTGGACGTGGTGCGCACCGACACGCGCGCGCTGGGCGGGCGCGTGGAACTCGACTCCGTGCCCGGGCGCGGCACCACCTTCACCCTGGTGCTGCCGCTGACCACGGCGGTTACCCAGGTGGTGCTGCTGCGCGCCGGCGAGCGCATCCACGCGGTGCCTTCCAGCCTGTTCGACCTGGTGCTGCGCCTGCGCCCGGCGGAACTGGATCCGGCACTGCGCGCGCGCCAGCTCGAGCATGCCGGGCAACAGCTGCCTCTGTACTGGCTGGGCGCGCTCACCGACGAATCGGGTGCCAGCAGCGAAGCCCCCGGGCGCACGGTGCCGGTGGTGCTGGTGCGCAGCGCCGCCCAGCGACTGGCGCTGCATGTGGACGAAGTGCTGGGCAACCAGGAAGTGGTGGTCAAGAACCTGGGCCCGCAGCTCTCGCGCGTGCCCGGTCTCGCGGGCATCTCGGTGCTGCCCGACGGAGGCGTGGTGCTGATCTACAACCCGGTCGCGCTGGCCGCGGTGTACGGGGACAAGGCGGCCGAGCGCATGCGCTCACAGGCAGGCTCGCCCCGAGCCGACTCGCCGCAGTTGCTGCCGCAGGTGCCGATGCCCAGCGCCAACACCGTGCTGGTGGTGGACGACTCGATCACCGTGCGCCGCGTGACCCAGCGATTCCTGACCCGCAACGGCTACACGGTGATGCTGGCCAAGGACGGGCTGGATGCGCTGGAGCAACTGCAGCAGACCCTGCCGGACGTCGTGCTCACCGACATCGAGATGCCTCGCATGGATGGTTTCGACCTCACGCGCAACATCCGCGCGGACGAGCGCACGCGCCACCTGCCTGTGATCATGATCACCTCGCGCATCGCCGACAAGCACCGCAACTACGCGCAGGAACTGGGGGTCAACCACTACCTGGGCAAGCCCTACTCCGAGGACGAGCTGCTGGGCCTGCTGCGCGAGTACGTGCTGGAAACAACCAGCGTGGAGCCCTGGTCAGGCGGTTGAAACCGTGGAGGGGGCCGCCCTCGGCCTGCTCAGAACAAGCCGCCCTGCCTGCCGGGACCGGCCCGCCCCCGGGACACCGGGGCCGAGGGCGCTTGCGCCGCGCGCGCCGCGTCGTCCCGCACGACGGCATAGCGCTGCAGGGTGCGCTGGCGCGCCTGCGCGTGGTCGACCACGGGCAAGGGATAGTTCCTGCCCAGCTCGACCCCCGCCGCGCGCAGGCGCGCCGGCTCGGCCAGCCAGGGCGCATGAAGGCTGGGCGCATCCAGCCCTGCCAGCTCCGGCAGCCATGCGCGGATGTAATGCCCGTCGGGGTCGAACCGGCGGCTTTGCTCCAGGGGATTGAAAATGCGGAACCAGGGCTGCGCGTCGCAACCGCTGGATGAGGCCCATTGCCAGCCCCCGTTGTTGGAGGCCAGGTCGAAGTCCAGCAGCCAGCGGGCGAAATGCGCCTCGCCCAGGCGCCAGTCCAGGCCCAGGTCCTTGCACAGGAAACTCGCAACCACCATGCGCAGGCGGTTGTGCATGCGCCCGCTGGCCAGCAGCTCGCGCATGGCGGCGTCGACCAGCGGATAGCCGGTGCGCCCTTCGCACCAGGCCCGCAGCAGCTCCGGCGATGATTCCCACTCGATGCGATCGTAGGCGGCGCGGAAGGAGCGGCCCTGCGCCAGCTGCGGATGATGGAACAGCACCTGGGCGTAAAAGTCACGCCACACCAGCTCGGACAGCCAGGTGGCGGCGCCCGCGCTGCCTCCGAGCATGGCGCGCCAGGCGTGGCGTCCGAGCTCGCGAACGCTCAGGGTGCCGAAGCGCAGGTGCACCGACAGCCCGCTGGTGGCCTCGCGCGCGGGAAAATCGCGCGAGGCGGCGTAATCATCCAGGCGGCTCTGGAAGGCCTCCCAGGCCCGACGCCCCCCGCGGCTTCCCGGCTCCACCCCCTCGGGCAGGCGCGTCGGGAGGTCGAAGCCCAGTCGCGCCGGCGCGGGCATAGGCGGCAGGCCCTCGGGCAGGGGAAGCAGGCGATCGGCCGAAAGGGGACAGTCCAGCTCGGCCAGCTCGGCGCCCTCCGCGGCGCGCATGCGTGCCATCCAGGCATTCCTGTAGGGGGTGAACACGCCGTAGGGCCGCCCCTGGCCGGTGCGCAGCGCGGGCGGCGGCACCATGACCTGGTCGTCGAAGGCGTGGAACTCGATTCCGGAGCCGGCCAGCTCGCCGGCCACGGCGGCTTCGCGGCGCTGCGCGAAGGGCTCGTAGTCGCGGTTGACGAACACCGCCTGCACGCCCAGGCGCCGCGCCAGCGCGGGCAGCTCGCCCGCCGCGCTGCCGTGCAGGGTCCACAATGCGCCGCCGCGGCGGCGCAGCTCGGCATCCAGCTCCTGCAGGCTGGCGTGGATGAAACTCACGCGGCGGTCGGCCCGCAGGCCCTGCTCCAGCAAGGCCTGCAGGATGTCGGTGTCGAACACGAAGACCAGCTGCACCCGCCTGCAGCGACGCAGCGCATGGTGCAGCGCGGCATGGTCCTGCAGCCGCAGGTCGCGGCGCAGCCAGACCAGTCCGAGATCGAGCTGGGAACTGGGCGAATCGGGAATGGGAGCCATGGCGAAGGGTAGGATCGGGCGGCACGGGGCGCGGCACGATAATATGTTTCGCCATGAACCCCCGCAGCGACGCCTCGAACCTGAGCAACCAGTTCCTGATCGCGATGCCCGGCATGGTCGATTCGTCCTTTGCCGGCAGCGTGATCTATGTGTGCGAGCACTCCTCCCGCGGAGCACTGGGGCTGGTGATCAACCGCCCCACCGACATCGTGCTCAAGGATCTGTTCGACCGCATCGAGCTCCCTCTGGAGCAGCCGGAGCTGGCGGCCCGCACCGTGTACTACGGCGGCCCGGTGCAGACCGAGCGCGGTTTCGTGCTGCACGACCCCACCGACCGGGCCTACGCCTCCACGCTGCAGGTGGCCGGCGGGCTGCAGATGACCACCTCCAAGGACGTGCTGGAGCATATTTCAGCCTCCGACGGGCCCAAGCGGTTTTTCGTGGCGCTGGGCTATTCGGGCTGGAGCGCCGGGCAGCTCGAGGACGAGATCGGGCGCAACGGCTGGCTGACCGTGGAGGCGGATTCGAGCATCGTGTTCGAAGTGGCGGTGGAGCAGCGTTTCGACGCCGCCATGTCCCTCATGGGCATCAGTGCGATGAGCCTGTCCAATACCGCCGGCCATGCCTGAGCGCGGTGCCGCGCCTGGCGACCCCGCCGTGCTGATGGGTTTCGACTTCGGCACGCGGCTGATCGGCGTGGCCGTGGGCAATACCGTCACCGCGACCGCCAGCGCCCTGTGCAGCGTGGCGGCGGAGCGCCGGCAGCAGCGCTTCGAGGCCATCGCGCGGCTGCTCGCCCAATGGAACCCCTCGCGCCTGGTGGTGGGCCTTCCACTGTCGCGCGACGAAGGCGCCGAGCAGGACCGCAGCGCGCAGGCGCGTCGTTTCGCCAACCAGTTGCAGGGCCGCTTCGGCTTGCCCGTGTCCATGGTCGACGAGCGCTACACCTCCCGCGCCGCGGAAGACTCGGGCGCCGCGGACGTGGATGCGGAATCGGCGCGTCTGATTCTGGAACAATACCTGCGAGATCCCGCCGCGAGCCGCGCCCCATGACCCATTCCCCCCCTCCCGACGCCGAGGCGCTGTACGCGCGCCTGCGCGAACTCGTGCGCGCCTGGCTGGCCGCGCAGGACACGCCCCCCACCCTGGTGGGGGTGTACTCCGGCGGCGCCTGGCTGGCCGAGCGCCTGCACGAGGACCTGGCCTTGCCCACGCCGCTGGGCGTGGTGTCATCGACCCTGCACCGGGACGACTTCGGCACCCGCGGCCTGCACCCCAGCGGCAACCGCACCGAGCTTCCCTTCGAGGTCAACGCGCGCTCGATCCTGCTGGTCGACGACGTGCTCTACACCGGACGCACCATTCGCGCCGCGATCAACGAGCTGTACGACTTCGGTCGCCCCGCGCGCATCGACCTGGCCGTGCTGATCGACCGCGGCGGGCGCGAGCTGCCGATCTGCGCCAGCCTGGTGGGCGCCACCGTCGAGCTGCCGCCGCGCACCATGCTGGCGCTGGAGCGCGACCCCGCGGCCGGGCCGCGGGCCATGCGCCTGGCGTACCTGGAGTCCGAATCCTGATGGCCGCCCATCCCCAACTCAACCGCCACGGCGAACTGCGCCATCTGCTGTCCATCGAGGGCCTGCCGCGCGACGTGCTGCTGCACATCATGGACACCGCGCAGGGCTTCATGAGCTTCGGCGAGCGCGAGGTCAAGAAGGTGCCGCTGCTGCGCGGCAAGAGCGTGTTCAACCTGTTCTTCGAGAATTCCACGCGCACCCGCACGACCTTCGAGATCGCCGCGCAGCGCCTGTCGGCCGATGTGTTCAATCTGGATATCCAGCGCTCCAGCACCGCCAAGGGCGAGTCGCTGCTGGACACCATCGCCAACCTGGAGGCGATGGACGCCGACATCTTCGTCGTGCGCCACAGCCAGAGCGGGGCGCCCTTCCTGATCGCCTCGCACACTCCCGAACACGTCCACGTGGTCAACGCCGGCGACGGGCGCCACGCCCACCCCACGCAAGGGCTGCTGGACATGATGACCATTCGCCACTACAAGCGCGACTTCCACGCGCTGACGGTGGCCATCGTGGGCGACATCGTGCACTCGCGGGTGGCGCGCTCGGACATTCACGCACTGACCACGCTGGGAGTTCCCGAGGTGCGCGCGGTGGGCCCCAAGACCCTGGTGCCGGGGGATCTGCGCGACATGGGCGTGCGCGTGTGCCATGACATCGAGGAGGGCCTGCGCGGCGCCGATGTGGTGATCGCGCTGCGCCTGCAGAACGAACGCATGGCCGGCGGCCTGCTGCCCTCGGCCAGCGAATTCCACATGATGTATGGCCTCACCCCCGAGCGCCTGCGCCTGGCCCGCGAGGATGCCATCGTCATGCACCCCGGCCCGATCAACCGTGGCGTCGAGCTCGACTCGGCCGTGGCCGACGGGCCGCAGAGCGTGATCCTGCCCCAGGTGCGCTTCGGCATCGCGGTGCGCATGGCCGTGCTCTCCATCGTCGCCAACACCTCCGCCTGAGCGCCCCCATGAACGAGCCCAAGACCCTCCTGGTGCGCGCGGGCACGCTGGTCGACCCGGCCAGCGGCACGCAGTACCCCGGCGACATCGCCATCTCCGGCGAGCGCATCCATGCCGTGGGGCCCGCCGCCGCCGGATTTGCCGCCGAGCGCGTGATCGACGCCGAGGGCTGCCTGGTGATGCCCGGCCTGATCGACCTGTGCGCGCGCCTGGGCGAGCCCGGCGGCGAGGCCGAGGGCCTGCTCGACTCCGAGCTGGCAGCGGCGGGCGCCGGCGGAGTCACGCGGGTCGTGTGCCCGCCCGACACCGATCCCGTGCTCGACGAGCCCAGCCTGGTCGAGATGCTGCGCTGGCGCGCGCGTCGCATCAAGCGCTCGCGCGTGTACCCGCTGGGCGCGCTCACCACGGGGCTCAAGGGCGAGCGCCTGGCCGAGATGGCCTCGCTGGTGAAGGCCAGCTGCATCGGCCTTTCGCAGGCGGGCACGCCGGTGACGGACACGCAGATGCTGCTGCGCGCGATGCAATACGCCAGCACCTTCGGCTACAAGGTCTGGCTGCCCGCGCAGGACCCGCATCTCGGGCGCGGAGTGGCCGGCAGCGGCCCCTACGCGCAGCGCCTGGGCCTGCCCGGGGTGCCGGTGGCGTCCGAGACGGTGGCGCTGCACACCATGTTCGAGCTGGTGCGCGCCACCGGCTGCTCGGTGCACGTGGGCCGGCTGTCCAGCGCCGCCGGCGTGAGCCTGCTGCGCCAGGCGAAGGACGAAGGCCTGCCGGTCACCGCCGACGTGTCCATCCACAACCTCCTGCTCACCGACGTGGACATCGGCTGGTTCGACGCGCGCATGCGCCTGGATCCGCCGCTGCGCCGACAGGCCGACCGCGACGCCCTGCTGACGGCGCTGGCCGATGGCACCATCGACGCGCTGGTGTCCGACCATACGCCCCTGGGCAGCGACGACAAGATCCTGCCCTTCGGCGAGGCGGCGCCCGGCGCCACCGGACTGGAGCTGCTGCTGCCGGTGGTGCTGGAGTTCGCGCGCCGCGCCCGCCTGGAACTCGCGCAGGCGCTGGGCTGCGTGACCACGCGCGCGGCCGCCGCCGCCGGGGTGGGCCTGCCCAGCCTGGCCGCCGGCGCCGCCGCGGAGCTGATCGTGGTAGACCCGCGCGCGAGCTGGAGGCCCACGCCGCAGAATCTGCGCAGCCGCGCCAAGCTCACCCCGCTGGGGGACGCCGAACTTCGGGGACGCGTGCGCACGACCATCATCGACGGGCGGGTGATCCACGAGCAGGACGTGGCGCCGAGTCCGGCGTAGCGAGGAGTCCGGCCCCATGACAACCGGGCTGCGCCTGGCAGGCATGCTGCTGCGACTGGGCATCGAGCTGGCGCGAGGGCTGTGGCGCCTGCGCGCCTTTCCGCGCCTGAGCGCGCAGCAGCGGCAAGCGGCCGTGCGCGCCTGGTCCCTGCGCATGCTGGGCGCCACGCGAATGCGCCTGCAGGTGCTGGGCAGGCCCCACGAAGGTGCCTGCCTGATGGCCCCCAACCATGTCTCCTGGCTGGACATCATGGCCCTCAACGCAGCGCATCCGACGCGTTTCGTGTCCAAGGCCGAGGTGCGGCAGTGGCCCGTGCTGGGCAGGCTGGTCGCCGGCGCCGGCACCCTGTTCATCGAGCGGGGGCGCGCGCGCGATGCGATGCGGGTGATGCACGACATGGCGCAGTGCCTGCGCAACGGCGAACATGTCAGCGTGTTCCCCGAGGGCACGACCTCGGACGGCACCCACGTGCTGCCGCTGCATGCGAACCTGTTCCAGGCCGCGCTCAGCGCGGACACCCCCGTGCAGCCGGTGCTGCTGCGCTACGTGGACCACGCCACCGGCGCGCCCAGCCGGGCGCCTGCCTACGTGGGCGAGGACACGGTGATGGACACGCTGCGACTGATCGCCGCCGGCGCTCCGCTGCGCGTGGTCGTGCACTACCTCCCGGCGCTGCGCGGGCAGGACCGCCGGCAACTGGCCGCGGCGGTGCACGAAGCGTTGAGCCGGGCGCTTCAGGAGCCGGTGCCGGCGGCGCGCTGAAGCCTCCCGGCATCCGCCCCGCCCAGGGCGTGGAACAACTCCTCCTCCTGCTCCATGTGCAGGCGCACGATGGCCTCCAGGGCCACCAGAAGGCGCTGCATGCGCGCCGCGCCGGCGGCGTCCGGCCCCTGCGCCGGCAGCTCGGCCACGCCGCGGGAAATCAGGCGCGCCAGGCGGAAGATCTCCCGATGGCTGCTGCTCAGGGTCGCCATCGGGTCCTCGCCGCCGACCAGCCTGCCCATGTGGGGAAGCAGGTCCCGCTCGTCGGCGCGCTCATGGGGGAGCAGCCTGGCATTCAGGGCCTGGTCCAGCTGCCGCAGCGAGGCCAAGGCCCGTGCGCCGTCCTGCGCCGGAAGATCCTCGGCCACCGCGCGCAGCCGCTCGAGCACCTGCTCCAGTTGCGCATGCTCGTCGCTCAGGCGCCCGGCCTCCTGTGGCGCGAGCAGTCCGCGCAGCGCCAGCGGCCCCGCGCGCAGGGCGCGCAGCGCATTGCCGATGGCCGCCACGTCGATCAACTCCTGCACCAGCGCCCCCGCGAGGGGCGGCAGCAAGCCCAGCATCGCCGCCACCATGGCGCCCAGCGACAGGGCCATGCCCACCGCCATGCTCTGCACGGCGATGCGCCGCGTGCGCCGGGCGATGCGTAGCGCGTCCACCAGCTTGTCCAGGCGGTCGACCAGCACGACCACGTCGGCGGCCTCCGCGCTCGCCGCGGCGCCGCGCGCGCCCATGGCCACGCCCACGTCGGCGGCGGCGAGCGCCGGCGCGTCGTTGACCCCGTCGCCGACCATCACCACGGTGGAGTTCACCCGCTGCGCCTCGATGGCCCTGAGCTTGTCCGCGGGACTCTGCCCGGCCAGCACCTCGAGCCCGCCCAGACTGTTGCCCACGGCCTGCGCGACCTCGGGGCTGTCGCCCGTCAGCATGAGCATCCTGCGAATCCCCTCGGCGCGCAGCAGGCGCAGGGCGCGCGGTGTCTCGGTGCGTATGCGATCGGCCAGCTGGATGGCACCGACCGGCTCGCCGTCGATGGCGACGAACACGCAGGAAAATCCCTCGATGGCCATGCCCGCCAGCACCGGGCGCAGCCAGGCCGCGGCGGGCGCTCCCCGCGCCACATGCTCGAAACTGCCGATGGCCACGCCGCGCGAATCCACCGTGCCGCTGACGCCGGCGCCCGGGCTTTCGCGCACGTCCGAGGGAATGGGCAGCTCGAGTCGGCGCTCGCGCGCGGCCACCGCCACGGCCTCGGCCACGCCGTGGTTGGAGGCCTGGGCCAGCGCGCCGGCCATGCGCAGCACCTCGTCGGCGCTCCAGGGTGGGGCCACGACGATGCCGGCCAGGCGCGGCCTGCCGCCGGTGAGCGTGCCCGTCTTGTCGAAAAAGATCACCTCGGCACGGGCCAGGCGCTCCAGCGCGCCACCGCCCTTGACCAGGATGCCGTGGCGCGCGCAATTGGACAGACCCGAGACCACCGCCACCGGAACCGCCAGAATCAGCGGACAGGGCGTGGCCACGACCAGCACCGCCAGGGCCCGCATGGGGTCGCCCGAGATCGCCCATGCGACGCCGGCAAGCGCCAGCGCCAGCAGGATCAGCCAGCCGGCGTAGCGATCGGCCAGTCGCGCGCCGGGGCTGCGCTGGGCGCGCGCGGCCTCCACCATGCGCACAATGCCGGCAAAGGTGCTTTGGCCGGCGGTGCGCGCCGCGACGATCTCGAAGGCAGGCCCCAGGTTGAGAACCCCGCTGGCCACGCCTTCCCCGGCCGCGCGTTCGCGCGGCCGCGACTCGCCGGTCAGCGTGGATTCGTCCAGCCGCGCCGGCTCCAGCAGCGTGGCGTCGACGGGGACGAGCTCTCCGTGGCGCACCAGCAGGCGGTCGGCCTGGCGCACCGCGTCCAGATCCACGGGCCGCCATTGGCCCGCTTCGAAGCGCAGCGCGCTGCGCGGCGCATGGCGCAGCAATTCGGTCATCTCGCGCTGTGCGCGCGCCGCCGCGTAATCCTCCAGCGCCCTGCCGCCAGCAAGCATCACGGCGATCACCACGGCGGTGAGTTGCTGGCCCAGCAGCATGGCGAACACCAGCGCGAACAGCGCCAGCACGTCCACCCCGGCCTGGCGCCGCCACAGCGCGCGCGCCACCGAGACCGCCAGCGCGGCGGCCACCGGCCAGGTTGCGGCCGACCAGGCCCAGCGCGCGGCATCGCGCCATCCCAGGAATTGCAGCAGCAGTCCGGCCGCGAGGCCGCCGAGCGCCAGCACGAGCAGGGCCAGATGGGCGTAGCGCAGGTGGCGGGTCATGGAAACTGCGAGGCGAGCGCGGTACCCGGACCGCAGGCCTGTGTATTGTCCGACCCGCCCTGCGCCTCCCGCCCGGGCCTTCGCACCGAAACCTTGCGTTGGCGGGGGTTGGGCCTCGATCCGTCCGACTCGGTCGCCCCGCAGGCGCCCCGGAGCCGCCCCCGGGCTGCCTGCCCCTTGGCCAGATTGCTAGACTAGCGGGCTGCCTCGCCATAGTTCAATGGATAGAACAAGCCCCTCCTAAGGGTTAGATGCAGGTTCGATTCCTGCTGGCGGGACCAGGCCGAGGCACGGGGCAGCAATATCCGTTATTCGTGATATTGCCAAATTGCCCTGGACGCCCGCGCGCCCATCGACTACAAAGCTCCAGCCCGTTTCACCCTGGACCTTCCCCTAGTCATGACCCGAAATCCCCTGCGAATCCTCTTGGCCGGCCTGCTTGCGCTTTCGGCCGGCGCCGCCGCGCGTGCCTCGGTGCTGCCCGGCCCCGTGGTGAACGTCCAGTGGCTGCATGCCCATGCCTCGCAGGTCCAGATCGTCGACATCCGCGACGATGTGGGCTCGCTGACCAACGACCCCAAGACCCGCAGCGTCGGCGGGCACAAGGTGATCGAACAGGTGGGCGGCTACATCCCGGACGCGCTTTCGGTGAATTTCTGGGCGCTCCGCGAGAAGCGCGAGATCGATGGCAGGAAGGTGGACTTCCTGCTGCCCACGGCCGAGGAATTCCAGGAAGTGATGCGCGCCTCGGTGCTGCAGCCGGGCAAGCCCATCGTGCTGGCCCCCACCGGCGACGACGCCACCTCGCTGCAGGAGGCCGCCTTCCTGGCCTGGGAGCTGCAACTCTTCGGGGAACCGGCATCCGACGTGGCCATTCTCGACGGCGGCACGCATGCCTGGCTGGCTGCCGGCTACGCGGTGGACACCGACGCCATCGCCCCCATGGAGTCGGGCAAGTGGACGGCCTCGCCGCCGCGCGCCGACATGCTGGCCCACGTGGCCCAGGTGCGGGCGGCGCAGCGGCGCCACGAAGCCTTGTGGGACGCCCGCCCGCTGGCCCAGTTCGCCGGCCTGGAACGTACCCCGGTGATTCCCGAGGACGGTCGCCTGCAGGGCTCGCGCCCGCTGCCGGCCGAATTGCTGTACCGCGCCGCCGCCGACGGATCCTGGCATTTCCTCCAGCCCGAGCAATACCGCAAGGTGCTGGCGCTGGACGGGGTCGGGCTGCCGGGCAAGGGCATCGTGTACTGCAACACCGGCCAGTACGCGGCGGGAGCCTGGTTCGTGGTGGACCGCATCCTGGGGCGTCACGGCCTGCGCGAATACCCGGGCGGCATGAACGAATGGCTGGCGCTGGGCCTGCCGATCAAGGCGCTCTGATCCGCGCGCGGCGGCCGGAGGCTGTCGCGCGAAGCGACAGCCGCGACAGCCAGGCTGTCGCATGCGACAGGGCGCTGCCCGCCGCCGGATCGGACCGAGGGCGTCAATCGCCCATGCAAACCCCTGATTCCACTGGATTTTCTGCTGTACAAGCTCCCGCGCCGACGGGCTGGCACGCTTCCTGATAGCCATGCTGCCGGCTGCCACGGGCGGGTCCGTGGACGGCGACACACTACCAGAGGAGTCGGACATGGACATGCTTGAGCCCGGAAAATTCGGGACCCCGGTGGCCTTCAAGAAGCGCTACGGCAACTACATCGGCGGGCGCTGGGTGGAGCCCGCCAGCGGCCAGTATTTCGAGAACATCACCCCGATCACCGGCAAGGTCTTCTGCGAGGTGCCCCGCTCCAACGCCGAGGACGTGGAGCGTGCGCTGGACGCCGCGCACGCCGCCAGGGCGGGCTGGGGCGCCACCTCCCCGGCCGAGCGCGCGGCCGTGCTCAACCGCATCGCCGACCGCATGGAAAGCCAGCTCGCCGTGCTGGCCGCCGCCGAGACCTGGGACAACGGCAAGCCCATCCGCGAGACCACCGCGGCCGACCTGCCGCTGGCCATCGACCATTTCCGCTATTTCGCGGGTTGCGTGCGTTCCCAGGAAGGCTCCATCGCCGAGATCGACCACCAGACCTACGCCTACCACTTCCACGAGCCCCTGGGCGTGGTGGGCCAGATCATTCCCTGGAACTTCCCGCTGCTCATGGCGGCGTGGAAAATGGCCCCGGCCCTGGCAGCCGGCAACTGCGTGGTGCTCAAGCCCGCCGAGCAGACCCCGGTGAGCATTCTGGTGCTGATGGAAATCATCGGCGACCTGCTGCCACCCGGGGTGCTCAACGTGGTCAACGGCTTCGGGCTGGAGGCGGGCAAGCCCCTGGCCAGCAGCCCGCGCATCGCCAAGATCGCCTTCACCGGCGAGACCAGCACGGGGCGCCTGATCATGCAGTACGCCAGCCAGAACCTCATTCCCGTCACCCTGGAGCTCGGCGGCAAGTCGCCCAACATCTTTTTCCAGGACGTGATGGCCCGGGACGACGGATTCCTGGACAAGGCGGTCGAGGGCTTCGTGATGTTCGCGCTGAACCAGGGCGAGGTGTGCACCTGCCCGTCGCGCGCGCTGATCCACGAAAGCATCTACGAGCCCTTCATGGAGCGGGTGCTGCAGCGCGTGGCGGCGATCAAGCAGGGCAACCCGATGGATCCGCAGACCATGATCGGCGCCCAGGCCAGCAGCGAACAGATGCACAAGATCCTGTCCTACCTGGACATCGGTCGCCAGGAAGGCGCGCAACTGCTCGCCGGCGGAGCCCGGGCGCAGCTGAGCGGAGACCTCGAGGGCGGCTACTACGTGCAGCCCACGGTGTTCAAGGGCCACAACAAGATGCGCATTTTCCAGGAGGAGATTTTCGGCCCCGTGGTCTCGGTGACCACGTTTCGCGACGAGGCCGAGGCGCTGGCCATCGCCAACGACACCCTGTACGGCCTGGGCTCGGGGGTATGGACCCGCGACATGAACACCGCCTTCCGCATGGGCCGCGGCATCCAGGCCGGGCGGGTGTGGACCAACTGCTACCACGCCTATCCGGCGCATGCCGCCTTCGGCGGCTACAAGCAGTCGGGCATCGGGCGCGAGACCCACAAGATGATGCTCGATCACTACCAGCAGACCAAGAACATGCTGGTCAGCTACTCCGAGGGGCGCCTGGGCTTTTTCTGACCCTTGCTCCCAGGGCCGGGCCTTGCCCGGCCCACCCCCCGGCACGCGGGCGCGCGCGGTCGGTTAGCCATGGATGCCCGCGGCGACAACTGCGGGGAACCCGGGTGGGCGGCATCGCGGGCCTGGGCTAGTCTGGCGCCTCGGGGCGCCAGGTCCCCGGCTCGGATTCCGCGATCGACAACCATGAGTACCCAGCATCAGGACACCGCGGTGGCGGTGATCACCGGAGGCGCGCGAGGCATCGGCCTGGGCATCGCGCGCTGGTTCCTGCAACAAGGCCAACGCGTGGCGCTGCTGGACATCGACGCGTCCACGCTGGAACGCACCGAGCGCGAGCTGGCGCTGCCCGATCGGGTGCTGGCGCTGCACTGCGACGTGTCGGACGAAGTCCGCGTGGCGGAGGCCGCCGATGCCGTGTGGCGGCGTTTCGCGCGCGTGGACGCCCTGGTCAACAACGCCGGGGTCGCGGTATTCAAGCCCATCGGCGAGACCAGTTTCGCGGACTGGCGCCACGTACTGGGCACCAACCTGGACGGGGCCTTCCTGTGCACCCAGGCCTTCGCCCCCCTGATGCTGCGCGGCGGGCGCGGCGGCGCGGTGGTCAACATCGCGTCCATTTCCGCGGTTCGGGCCAGCACCCTGCGGGTGGCCTACGGCACCAGCAAGGCCGCGCTGGTGCACCTGACCCGCCAGCAGGCGGTGGAGCTGGGCGACCAGGGCATACGCTGCAACGTGATCGCCCCGGGCCCCGTGGAAACCGAGATGGCCAAGCTGGTGCACAGCGTGGCCGTGCGCTCGGACTACCACGACGCCATCCCGCTGGG
>DAIDHU010000267.1 GCA_027451915.1 Thiomonas sp.
GACGGCCGAGAAGGTGGCGCAGCGCTGGAAGGTCTCGCGCGAGCGCCAGGACGAGTTCGCGCTGCAAAGCCATCAGCGCGCGCTGGCCGCGATCGCGGCGGGTGAATTCGCCGACGAGATCGCTGCCGTGGACGTGATCGACCGCGGCGCCGACCTGGCCGCCGGCACGGTGCGCGAGATCCGGCGCAGCGTCAGCGTGGACGAAGGCCCCCGCGCCGACACCTCGCTGCAGGCGCTGGGCAAGCTGCGCCCCGTGTTCGCCTCGCCCAAGGACCCCACGGGCAAGGCCACCGGGCTGGGCAGCGTGACCGCCGGCAACAGCTCGCAGACCTCCGACGGCGCCGGGGCCCTGCTGCTGGCCTCCGAATCGGCGATCCGGCGTTTCGGGCTGCAGCCGCTGGCGCGATTCGTCGGCTTCGCCTCGCGCGGCGTGCCCCCGGAGATCATGGGCATCGGCCCCATCGAGGCGATTCCCGCGGCGCTGAAGGTGGCCGGGCTGCAGCTCGACGACATGGGCTGGATCGAGCTCAACGAAGCCTTCGCGGCCCAGTCGCTGGCGGTGATCGACAGCTGCGGGCTCGACCCGGCGCGGGTCAATCCGCTGGGCGGCGCCATCGCGCTGGGGCACCCGCTGGGCGCGACAGGGGCCATCCGCGCCTGCACCACCCTCTACGGCATGCGCAGGCGCCAGCTCAAGTACGGCATGGTCACCATGTGCGTGGGCACGGGCC
Source organism: Thiomonas sp. (assembly GCA_027451915.1). Taxonomy (GTDB): domain Bacteria; phylum Pseudomonadota; class Gammaproteobacteria; order Burkholderiales; family Burkholderiaceae_C; genus Thiomonas_A. The sequence continues at coordinate 732 of DAIDHU010000267.1, forward strand.
AGGGTGCTGCCGGCATCTTCGAGCGGGTCTGAGCCATGGAGCCGATTCTTGCCTTGCGCGAAGCCGGGGTGCTGACGCTGACCTTCAACCGGGTCGAGAAGAAGAACGCCATCACCCAGGAGATGTACGCGCTGCTGCACCGCGAGCTGCAGGCCGCGCAGGCCGACGAGGCGGTGCGCGTGGTGGTGCTGCAGGGCCAGCAGGACCTGTTCACCTCCGGCAACGACGTCACCGAGTTCCTGCAGCGCCCGCCGGGCGGGCTGGACACGCCGGTGTTCGACTTCCTGCGCTCGCTGGCGGATTTTCCCAAGCCGGTGATCGCGGCGGTGGGCGGGCCCGCGGTGGGCATCGGCACCACGCTGCTGCTGCATTGCGACCTGGTGTACTGCGGGGACAACGCGCTGTTCTCGCTGCCCTTCGTGAACCTGGGGTTGTCGCCCGAGGCCGCCTCCAGCCTGCTGCTGCCCCTGCGCGTGGGGCCGGCGGCGGCCGCGGAGATGCTCCTGTTCGGCGAGCCCTTCGGGGCCGACGACGCGCTGGCCGTGGGCCTGGTCAACCGCGTGCTGCCGCCGGAGGAACTGCGCGACTATGCCCAGGGCCAGGCGCGCAAGCTGGCGGCCAAGCCCGCCGCCTCGCTGGCGTTGACCAAGCAGCTGCTGCGCAAGGGCCAGCGCGAGCTGGTGCACGCCACCCTGGCCGACGAGGCCTGGCATTTCGCGCGCATGCTGCAGGGCCCGGCGGCCAAGGAGGCCTTCAGCGCCTTCCTGGCCAAGCGCAAGCCGGATTTCTCCGGGCTCTGATCAGACGGCGCCTTCCCAGCCGTTCTGGCGCCAGGCCTCGAACACGGACACCGCCACCGCGTTGGACAGGTTCAGGCTGCGCTGGCCCGCGCGCATGGGCAGGCGCACGCGTCGACCGGGCTCGAAGTCGCCCAGCACTTCCTCGGGCAGCCCGCGGGTCTCGGCGCCGAATACCAGCCAGTCGCCGGGCCGCAGGCGCGTGTGCTGCAGGGGCTGGGAGCCGCGGGTCGTGAAGGCCCACATCGCGCCGCCCTGCGCCAGTGCCTGCGCGCGCAGCGCCTGCCAGTCCTGGTGCACCAGCATGCGGGCCCATTCGTGGTAGTCCAGCCCGGCACGGCGCAGGCGCGCGTCGTCGAGTTCGAAGCCCAGCGGGCGCACCAGGTGCAGGGAACAGCCGGTGTTGGCGGCCAGGCGGATGACATTGCCGGTATTCGGGGGAATCTCCGGATGCACGAGCACGATGTGGAACATGATGGGCGTCCAGTCTAGTGTTCCGAGCGGGCGCTTCCGTCCCGGAGGGCTCAGCGAGGCGCGGAGACCGGCGTGCGCAGCAGCACGGCCACGCGCACGTCCCCGGCGCCGGCGCGCAGCAGGACGCGAGCCGCCTGCTCGGCGGTGTTGCCGCTGGTCATCACGTCGTCCACCAGCAGCAGCCTGGCGCCGCGCGCCAGCGGCGGGGCGACAAAGGCGCCGCGCAGGTTGGTGGCGCGTCGCGCCAGCGGCAGGGTGCTTTGCGCGGGGCCGTCGCGCCGGCGCAGCAGCAGCCGGCAGTCACCGGGCCAGCCGAGTTCGCGGGCGAGTCCGCGCGCCAGCTCCCAGGCCTGGTTGTAGCCGCGCCGGCGCAGGCGCCCGGGGCTCAACGGTACCGGCACCACCCAGCGCGGCGGCGCCCAGCCCGGGCGCTCGGCGCGCAGGCACTGGCCCAGCAGCATGCCCAGCCAGCGGGCCAGCGCGGGGTCGTCGCCGAACTTGATCTGCGCCGCCAGGCGATCCCAGGGGGGCGCGTAGTCGCTCCAGGCCAGCGCGCCGGCGAAGGCCGGCAGGCGCAGCGCGCAGCTGCCGCAGCCGGCGGCGGGCGTGCTCAGAGCCAGCGCGCAGCGCGGGCAACGCCAGCGCGCCGGGCGCTCGCACTGGCAGGCACTGCAAAGCGGCGCGCGGCTGGGCAGGGCGCACAGGCGGCAGCGTCCCGCGGGCAGCAGCGCGGCCGCGAGGCTTGCGAGCCAGGCTCGATGACCAGCCCGCGGCGGCGCGGGCGGCAGCAAGTGCGCGTACATGTCGCTATAGTGCTTGGCTTCGCCCTGGCCCTGCAGCATGCGCGCCGCAAGACCCCGCCGGCATGTGCGGCACGAGGGCCGGGCGAAGCCCAGCCGCCGCGACCGATTTCCGCCATGTCCCCGATGCCGCCCCCTGCCAGCGCCAGCGTGCGCCACGCGCGCGACCGCCTGGCGCGCGGCGCCGCGCCCTTCCTGTGGAGCGAGGCGGCGCGGCGCATGGCCGAGCGCCTGCCGCTGCTGCGCCTGCAGCCCGAGCTGGCGCTGGACCTCGGCTGCGCCTGGGGCGACGGCCTGGCCCTGCTGCGCGCGCAATACCCGCGCGCCCGGCTGCTCGGTGTGGAACCCTCGTCCGGCCTGGCCGCGCAGGCACGGCGGGACCATGGCGGCGGCTGGCTGCGGCGTCTGCGCGCCGGCGGTCTCACCGAGGTGC
>DAIDHU010000268.1 GCA_027451915.1 Thiomonas sp.
CCCTTCCTGGTGGTGGCCGACGCCTTCCACAGCGAGATGACGGCCTTCGCCGACCTCGTGCTGCCCGACACCACCTACCTGGAACGGCACGACGCGATGTCCATGCTGGACCGCCCGATCTCCGAGTACGACGGCGCGATGGATTCGGTGCGCGTGCCCGTGGTGGCGCCGCTGGGCGAGTGCAAGCCCTTCCAGGAGGTGCTGATCGAGCTGGCCTCGCGCCTGCGCCTGCCGTCCTTCACGCAGGCCGACGGAAGCCGCAAGTACGCCGGCTACCCCGAGTTCATCGTCGGCTACGAGACGGCGCCCGGCTCGGGCATCGGCTTTCTCAGCGGCTGGCGCGGCGCCGACGGGTCCCGTTCCCTCAAGGGCGAGCCCAATCCCCGCCAGTGGGAGCAATACGCGAACCACGACTGCGTGCACCTGACCCACCTGCCGAAGGCGATGCGCTACATGCGCGGCGTGAACCGCGAGTATCTGCGCTACGCCCGCGAACAGGGCTGGCGCAAGCTGGACCTGCCGGCGGTGATCGCCATCTACAGCGACATCCTGCAGTCCTTCCGGCTGGCCGCCCGCGGCGAAGGCGAGGGTCGCCACCCGCCGCCGCACCTGCGCGACAGGGTGTTCGAGCATTTCGATCCGCTGCCGCGCTGGAGCCCGCCGCTGGAACAGCGGATCGTGGACCTGGAAGCCTTCCCGCTGGCCGCGGTGACCCAGCGCCCGATGGCCATGTACCACGCCTGGGACTCGCAGAACGCCTGGCTGCGCCAGATCCACGGCCACAACCGCCTGCACCTGCACCCGTCCACGGCGCGCGCCGCCGGCATCGAGGACGGCGCCTGGATGTGGGTGGAGTCGCCCTGGGGCAAGGTGCGCTGCCTGGCGCAATACTCCGAGGCGGTCGAGCCGGGCACGGTGTGGACCTGGAATGCCATCGGCAAGGCCGGGGGCCTGTGGGGCCTGGAGCCGGGGGCCGACGAGTCGCGTCGCGGCTTCCTGCTCAACCATGTGATCACCGATGAATTGCCGGGAGGCCACGGCCCGCTGTCGAACAGCGATCCGGTGACCGGACAGGCCGGCTGGTACGACCTGAGGGTGCGCATCCATCCCGCGCATGCCGGCGAAACCAGCGCCGACGCCGACCCCGCCCGCTATGCCAGCGTGCACGGCGAGGCGCTGCGCCCGGCGCACCAGGACCTGCAGCCGCTGGCGGCCCAGAGAACCTGGCCCTCGCACGAGGCGCCGCCCGCGGCCCCGGGGCAGTTGCGCGCGGCGGGCACGGCGCGGCGCATCCTGCAGTACATGGCCGGCGCCGGCAAGCGCCCGCAGGCCGCCGGCGAGGCCGGCGCCGAACTCCGGGAAAGGACCCAGCCATGACCCAGCTCGCATTGGTCATCGACCTGGATGTGTGCGTGGGCTGCCACGCCTGCGTCACCTCCTGCAAACAATGGAATACCTCGGGGGCGGCCGGTCCGCTGAGCGACGTGGACCCCTTCGGCCCCGACACCTCGGGGGTGTTCTTCAACCGCGTGCAGACCTTCGAGGTGGGAGCCTTCCCGGCCACCGAGGTGGTGCATTTCCCCAAGAGCTGCCTGCACTGCAAGGACGCGCCCTGCGTGCCGGTATGCCCCACCGGAGCCTCCTACAAGCGCGCCGAGGACGGCATCGTGCTGGTCGACACGGACAAGTGCATCGGCTGCAAGTACTGCTCCTGGGCCTGCCCCTACGGCGCGCGTGAATTCGACGAGCCCCGCGGCGTGATGACCAAGTGCACCCTGTGCGTGGACCGCGTGCACGACAGCTCGATTCCCGAAAGCCGGCGCAAGCCGGCCGGCGTGAACGCCTGCCCGACCAACGCACGCCTGTTCGGCGACGTGGACGACCCGCAGTCCGAGGTCTCGCGCGCCATCGCCGAGCGCGGCGGCTTCGCGCCCATGCCCGAGCTGGGCACGCGACCGGCCAACCACTACCTGCCGCGCCGCAGCATGCGCGAGGCCACGCCCGAGGCGCAGACCGCGCAGCAGGCGACCCGGACAGCGGCCCCGGCGCAGAGCGCGCCGCGCACAGCCGGGGTGCTCGACTGGCTGGGCGCGCTGATCGGCCTGGCCGGCGATGCCGCGCGACCGGCCACCGCTCCGACCCACGCCATCCGCGACGCCGCGCCGGCGCGGCGCTGAACCCTTCCTCGACGAGAACATCGCCATGCGTCCTGCCTGGTCCGTGATCTGGTTCACCACCCTGCTCGGCTGTGCCCAGGGGCTGGTGGTCGCGCTGGCCCTGGCCGGCCTGCTCCCCGGCGGCGCCGCCGCCTCGGTGCTGCGCGACGGTCTGCTGCTCGCCTTCGCGCTGGGCGCGGTGGCCCTGGGCTGTTCCTTCGCGCACCTGGGCCAGCCGCTGCGCGCCTGGCGCGCCGCGGCCATGTGGCGTACGTCCTGGCTGTCGCGCGAGGTCATCGCGGTGCCGGCCTTCCTGGCGCTGAGCCTGGCCTCGGCCCTGCTCCTCGACCGCCAGGGCAGCTGGCCGGGCTGGCTGCGTGCACTGACCCTGCTGGCGGCCCTGCTGCTTTGGCTGTGCACGGGCAAGGTGTACGCGGCCATCGCCTTCATCCGCGAATGGGCCACGCCGCTGACCCCGCTGAATTTCGCCCTCATGGGCCTGGCCAGCGGACACCTGCTGGGCGCTGCCTGGCTGGCCCTGCACCATGCCCCGGCGGCCGCCTGGCTGCAGCGCCTGGCGCTGTTGTGGTCGCTGCTGGCCTGGATGGCACGCGCGGGCGCGCTGGCCCGGCTGCGGCGCCTGCGCCGCGCGGGCAGCACCCAGGGCGCCATCGGCGCCGGCTCTCGTGCGGTGCGCCAGGTCTCGCGCGGGTTCACGGCCGGCAGCTTCAACCTGGAGGAATTCGGCCTGCGGGCCAGCGCCGTTGTGCTGCGCCGACTGCGCAGCCTGTACATGCTCGGCGGATTCGCGCTGCCCACCCTGGTGCTGGGGGCTATCGCCTGGTCCCAGCCGCGAGCCCCCTGGCTGCTTGGCTTGTTGATCGTGCAATTCCTGGCATTGCTCGCGGAGCGCTGGGACTTCTTCGCCCAGGTCGATCATCCGCAAAACCACTACTACGCCGCCGCGCACTAGCCTGGACAATGGCAGCATGATCCAGGGTATCGTGCTGGCCGCCGGGCGATCGCGCCGCTTCGGTACCGACAAGCGACGCGCGCGACTCGACGGCCAGCCCATGCTGCTGCGCACGGTACAGCGCTGGCTGGAGGCGCGCGATCCGGTGCTGGGCGACTTGCTGGTGGTGCTGCGCGAGGCCGACGAGCAGGAACGGGAACTGGCCGCGCAGTTGCTCGAGCTCGGCGTGCCGAGCACCTTCTGCGCCGACTCCGGCCTGGGCATGGCGCACTCGCTGGCCTGGGGCGTGATGCAGACCCCGCGCGCCGACGGCTGGCTGATCGGCCTGGGCGACATGCCTTCGGTGCAGGCGGCGAGCATCCTCGCGGTGGCGCATGCGCTGCGCCCCGGCAACATCGTGCTGCCCACGCATGGAGGCCTGCGCGGGCATCCGGTCGGATTCGGAAGCGACTTCGCGCAGGACCTGCTGGCCCTGCGAGGCGACTGCGGCGCGCGCAGCGTGCTGCAGGCCCACCGCCACGCCCTGCAATGGCTGGAACTCGAGGACCCCGGGCTGCTGCTGGACGTGGACGAGCCGTCGCATCTGGCGCTGGCGGCGCGCCAGAAGACCTGAGGCCCACGCGCGAGGCCCCCGCCCCGCGAGCATCGCCGGGAGCCCTCAGCGAGGGCCCAGCAGGCGAGCCAGGCTGGCGGCCAGCTGCTCCAGGCTGACCAGGTTGTGCACCGCGAGCATCGCGTCGCTGGCCGCGTGCAGCGCGGCGGCTCCGCGCGCGCTGGGCTGGTAGGCATCGAAACGCAGCAGCGGATTGAGCCACAGCAGGCGGCGGCTGCGCCGGCGCAGCCATTGCAGTTCGTCGCGCAGGCATTGCGGCTCGCCGGTGTCCAGGCCGTCGCTGATCAGCAGCACCAGGGTGCGCCTGCCGACCAGGCGCCGCCCATGCCGGCGGCGCAACTCGCCCAGGCAATCGCCCAGCCGCGTGCCGCCTGCGAAGTCGGCCACCGCGGCGCCGGCGGCGGCCAGCATGTCGTCGCCGTCGGGCAGCGCGAAGGCCGGGGTCAGATCGGTCAGGCTGGTGCCCACGGCGAACACGTCGCGCCGGCGCAAGCCACGCGTGGCGGCGTGCAGGAAGGCCAGCAACAGGCGCGCATAGCGCTCCATGGAACCCGATACGTCCACCAGCAGCAACAGCGGTGGAGCCTCCTTGCGCCGGCGCAGCCGGGGCAGCCAGGCGCATTCCCCGCCACAGCGCCCGGCCTCGCGCAGCAGCCGGGGCCAATCGGCCCTGGCGCCGCGCAGCCCGCGGCGCAGCCGGCGCGCCGGAAGCTGGGGCAGGGGCAGGGGCACTTCGCGCGCCAGGCGCTCGAGCAACAGGTACTCCTGCGCGCCCAGGGCGTTGAAATCGGCATGGCGCAGCCGGCTTCGGTCGCTGGCGCTCATGCAGGCGTCGAGCTCCAGCGCCTGCTCGGGCGGCGCCAGGCTGCCCTTGGCGGCGCGCGGCGCGGCCAGGGCCTCGCGTACCCGCGGGCGCTGGCGCGGGGGGTCCGCGCGGCCCTCGGCGCTGGGCAGCATCTGCGCCAGCAACTTGGAGGCGACCTCGGGGTCGCGGAAAAAGGCGTCGAACAACTCGCGGAACACCGCGCGGTCGCGCTCGCGCCCCACCAGCACGGACTCCAGCGCGGCGCCCAGGTCGTCGCGGCGGCCCAACCCGACTTGCTGCACGGCCTGCGCGGCCAGCGCCATGCGCGAGGCGTCCACCGGCAGCCCGGCGCGGCGCAGGGTGCGCGCGAAGGCGGCCAGGTTGCCCAGCAGCTTGCCCTGGCGCGCGTCGCCCAGCAGCATGGCGCAGGGCTAGCCGGCCGGCGCCAGCAGTTCGCTGGCGAGCTCGCGGGTCAGCGCCGCCACGTCCTCGCGCTGCTTGAACAGGATGCCCGCGGTGTCGCTGACCACCTCGGGGTCGAGGTCCAGGGTGTCCAGGGCCACCAGCGCGCGCGCCCACTCCACGCTCTCGGCGATGCCCGGCATGCGCTGGAAGGCTCCGGAATACGGGGCGCTGCGCAGGCGCGAGACGAACTCGGCCACCTGGCGGGTGAGCTCGGCCCCGGCCTGGGGAACCTGCGCGCGCACGATGGCCAGCTCGCGCTCCCGCTCGGGATAGTCCACCCAGTGGTACAGGCAGCGGCGCTTGACCGCGTCGTTGAGCTCGCGCGTGCGATTGCTGGTCAGCAAGGTCACCGGCGGAACCTCGGCGCGCACCGTGCCGAGCTCCGGAATACTCACCTGGTATTCACCCAGGTATTCGAGCAGGAAGGCCTCGAAGGGCTCGTCGGCGCGGTCCACTTCGTCGATCAGCAGCACCGCCCCGGGCGCCGGGGCCTGCAGCGCCTGCAGCAGCGGCCGATGAATCAGGTAGCGCTCCTGGTAGACCTCGCGCTCGATCTGCTCGGACTGCGCATGCCCCTCGGCGGCGCGCATGTGCAGCAACTGGGCCGAGTAGTTCCACTCGTACAGCGCCTCGCGAAGCTCCAGGCCGTCGTAGCACTGCAGGCGCAGCAACTGGCGTCCGAGCACGCCCGCCAGCGCCTTGGCCAGCTCGGTCTTGCCCACGCCGGGCTCGCCCTCGAGCAGCAGCGGGCGCTGCAGGCGCAGCGCCAGGAAGGCCGCGGTGGCCAGGCGCCGGTCGGCGTAGTAGCCCGCGCGCTCCAGTTCGGCGCACAGGGCGTCGATGCTGTCCGGGACGCGCTCGCTCACTCAGCTCCCCAGTGCCTTGGCCACCGCGCGCTGCGCCATCACGCCGATCAGGTTGGCGCGGTACTCGGCGGTGGCGTGCAGGTCGGTGGCCAGCTCGGAGGCGTCGATGCGCACGCCGGCGGCCGCCTGCGGCGTGAAACTGGCGCCAAGCGCCTGCTCCAGGCCCGCATGCCGGAACACCCCGTTGCCACCTCCGGTCACCGCCACGCGCACGCCGTCGTCGCGCTGCGCGACGAACACGCCGATCAGCGCGAAACGCGAGGCGGGCTGGCGGAACTTCATGTACGCGGCCCGGCGCGGGATGGGAAAGTCGATGGCGGTGATCAGCTCGCCGTCCTGCAGCGCCGTGGTGAACAGGCCGAGGAAAAAGTCATCGGCCGCGATGGCGCGGCTGTTGGTGTGCACCGTGGCGCCCAGTCCCAGCACCGCTGCCGGATAGCAGGCGGCCGGGTCATCGTTGGCCACCGAGCCGCCCAGCGTGCCCATCGCGCGCACCTGGCGATCCCCGATGTGCGCGGCCAGATCGGCCAGCGCCGGCAGGGCCTGGCGCACCTCGGCGCTGGCGGCCACGTCGGCGTGGCGGGTCATGGCGCCGATGCGCAGCGCGGCGCCCTGGCGCGAGATGCCGGCGAGCTCGCGCACCCCGGACAGATCGACCAGGGCGTCGGGCTGGGCGATGCGCAGCTTCATCGCCGCCAGCAGGGTCTGCCCCCCGGCCAGCGGGCGCGCGCCGGCGGCGGCATGGCGTGCCGCATCGGCGACGCTGGTGGCTCGTTGCAGTTCGAAGGCGTACATGATGGCGTGGCTCCTCAGGCTTGCGCGCGACGGATGGCTTCCCACACACGCAAGGGCGTGGCGGGCATGTCGAAGTCCTTGACTCCCAGCGGAGCCAGGGCATCGAGCACGGCATTGATCACGGCCGGCGGCGAGCCGATGGCCCCCGCCTCGCCGCAGCCCTTGGTGCCCAGGGGATTGTGCATGCAGGGCGTGCACACGGTGTCGAGCTTCAGGTTCGGCATGTCGTCGGCGCGGGGCATGGCGTAGTCACTGAACGAAGCTGTCAGGAGCTGACCGCTCTGCGGGTCGTACACGCATTGCTCGAGCAGCGCCTGGCCGATGCCCTGGGCGATGCCGCCCTGCACCTGGCCCTCGACGATCATCGGGTTGATGATGGTGCCGAAGTCGTCCACGGCGGTGAACCGGTCCACCCGCGTGACCCCGGTGGCGGGGTCGATCTCCACCTCGCAGATGTAGGTGCCGGCCGGATAGGTGAAGTTGGTCGGATCGTAGAAGGCGGTCTCGTTCAGGCCCGGCTCGAGCTTGTCCAGCGGGTAGTTGTGCGGCACGTAGGCGGTCAGCGCCACCTGCGCGAAGGGGATGGACTTGTCGGTGCCCTTGACCGTGAAGTTTCCCGCGGAGAACTCGATGTCGGCGTCGCTGGCCTCCAGCAGGTGGGCGGCGATCTTTTTCGCCTTGGTCTCGATCTTGTCCAGCGCGCGCATGATGGCCGCCCCGCCCACGCTGATCGAGCGCGAGCCGTAGGTGCCCATGCCGAAGGGCACGCGCCCGGTGTCGCCATGCACGATGTCCACGTTTTCCACGGGAATGCCCAGGCGCGCCGCCACCACCTGGGCGAAGGTGGTCTCGTGGCCCTGGCCGTGGCTGTGCGAGCCGGTGAACACGGTCACGCTGCCGGTCGGGTGCACGCGCACCTCCCCGCACTCGAACAGGCCGGCTCGCGCGCCCAGCGCGCCGGCGATGTTGCTGGGCGCCAGTCCGCAGGCCTCGATGTAGCTGGAATAGCCCATGCCCCGGCGCAGCCCCTTGGCCTCGCTGGCCGCGCGGCGCGCCGGGAACCCGGCCACGTCGGCCAGCTCCTGCGCGCGGCTCAGGCAGCCGAGGTAGTCGCCCGTGTCGTACTGCAGCGCGACCGGGGTCTGGTAGGGCCACTTGTCGATCAGGTTGCGCCGCCGGATCTCGTCCTGGCCCAGGCCGAGCTCCCAGCCGCAGCGCGACACCAGGCGTTCCAGCAGGTAGGTCGCCTCCGGGCGTCCGGCGCCGCGGTAGGCGTCGACCGGCGCGGTGTTGGTGAACCAGGCGTCCACCTCCACGTAGATCTGGGGGGTCTTGTACTGCCCCGCCAGCAGGGTGCCGTACAGGATGGTGGGCACCGCGGTGGAGAAGGTCGACAGATAGGCGCCCAGCGCGGCATGGGTGTGCACCCGCAGCGCCAGGAATCGGCCCTGCTCGTCCATGGCCATCTCGGCATGGCTGACGTGGTCGCGTCCATGCGCGTCGCTGACAAAGGACTCGCTGCGATCGGCGGTCCACTTGATGGGTCGGCCTCCGAGCTTTTTCGAGGCCCAGGTCAGCGCGACGTCCTCCGCGTACAGATAGATCTTGGAGCCGAAGCCCCCGCCCACGTCGGGGGCGATGACCCGGACCTTGTGCTCGGGCAGGCCCATCACGAAGGCCGTCATCAGCAGGCGCTCGACGTGCGGATTCTGGTTGGCCACGTACAGCGTGTACTCGTCGGAGGCGCGGTTGTAGCTGCCGATGGCCGAGCGCGGCTCGATGGCATTGGGCACCAGGCGGTTGTTCACCAGGTCGAGCCGGGTCACGTGCGCGGCCTTCGCGAAGGCCGCGTCCACCGCCGCCTTGTCGCCCAGCGCCCATTTGTAGCAGTGATTGTCGGGCGCGGCCTCGTGCAGCGCCACGCCCTTGCCGGCGGCCGCGTCGGCGACCTGGGTCACGCTCGGCAGCACCTCGTAGTCGACCTCGACCTTCTCGGCGGCATTGCGCGCCTGCTCCAGGGTCTGCGCCACCACCATGGCCACGTGATCGCCCATGTAGCGCACCTTGCCCTGCGCCAGGATCGGGTGCGGGGGCTCCTTCATCGGAGTTCCGTCGGTGCTGGTGATCAGCCAGCCGCAGGGCAGGCCGCCGATCTTGTCGGCGGCCACGTCGGCCCCGGTGAACACGCCCACCACCCCGGGCGCCGAGGCGGCGGCGGACGTGTCGATGGACCGGATCACGGCGTGCCCGTGCGGCGAGCGCACGAACACCGCGGCCAGCTGGCCGTCCAGGCGGATGTCGTCGGTGTACTGGCCTCCGCCGGTGAGGAAGCGGTAGTCCTCCTTGCGCAATACGGCCTCGCCGATATGCGGCAGCTTGGCGAAATCGGATGCACCCATGTCGTGTCTCCTGGGGAATGTGGCGGTCGCGGGATGCGCGGGATCAGGACCCGGCCATGGCCTCGCGGCCCTTGAGCACGGCCTTCACGATGTTGTGGTACCCGGTGCAGCGGCACAGGTTGCCCTCGAGCAGTTCGCGCACCTCGGCCTCGCCGGCCCCGGGATGCTTGCGGCACAGGTCGATGGAACTCATCACCATGCCCGGGGTACAGAAGCCGCATTGCAGGCCGTGACATTCCTTGAACGCTGCCTGCATGGGATGCAGGGTGCCGTCGGGAGCGGCCAGGCCCTCGATGGTGGTGATCTCGGCCCCTTCGGCCTGGGCCGCCAGCAGGTTGCAGGACTTGACGGCCTTGCCGTCCATCAGCACGGTGCAGGCCCCGCATTGCGCGGTATCGCAACCCACGTGGGTTCCGGTCAGTCGCAGGTGCTCGCGCAGCGCCTGCACCAGCAGGGTGTTGGGGGCGACGTCGATCGACGCCTGGCGCCCATTGACGGTCAACGTGACTTGCATCGCGGGTCTCCTCGTGACAGCGTGCGGACAAAGCGCCGGCACGCGGTTATGCTGATCGGACCCATTGTTGGAGTCCCACATGACCGCCTCAAGTCAGGGATTTCAGGGAAAACACCGAGTTCGAGCCTGGTCGCCTCGAAATTTCTCAAAATGGAACACACCCCGCAAACCGCGCCGGCCTTCTCCATGCACGCCCTCACCGCCCTGCCCGCCGAAACCCGCCTGCACGACATCGCGCAGGCGCGCCGGCTGGTCATGGGCGAGGGGCGCGAGCTCGCGCCCCAGCTGCTGGGCGCCCAGCGCGCCTGGATCGAGCGCTCCTGGCGGCGCTGCCTGCAGCGCGGGCGCCGCCCCGAGGAACGCGTGGAGTTCGACCTCGTCCCCAGGTCCGCGCTCAAGGCCAGCGAGGAGCAGAACCACGAGCTGCTGGCGGTGGCCGCGCCGCTGCTGGACGAACTGGCGCGGGCCATCGCTCGTACCCACTACTTCGCCATCCTGACCGACGCCCAGGGCACGGTGATCGACGTGCGCGGCGCGGCCGACCGCGGCGACCGGCGCGTGCGCTGCATCGCGCGCGTGGGCGTGGACCTGTCGGAGGCCAGCATCGGCACCAGTGCCATCGGCGCCGCGCTGGGCGAGCTGCAGCCGGTGTGGCTGCACCGCGGCGAGCATTTCTACCGCGACACCTCGGTGTACAGCTGCGCCGGCGCGCCGCTGTTCGGACCCGACGGCCGCTGCGTGGGCATGCTCGACCTCACCGGGGTGGACGCGCTGGAGCGCCCGGAGCTGTCCGACCTGGCCGCGCAGGCGGCCCGGCGCATCGAGAACGCGCTGGTGCTGGCGCGCCCGCACGCGCTGAGCCTGCGCCTGAACTGGCCCGGCCACGACCTAGGCGGCGAGTCCGACGCGCTGCTGGGCCTGGACGCCGACGCCTGGATCGTCGGCGCCAACCGAGCTGCGCGCGCACTGCTCGCGCAGCTCGCGGTGCTGGGCTCGCCGGTGCACGCCAGCGAGGTGTTCGCGCTGGCTCCGCAGCGCCTGTTCGACCATGCGCGCGCCTCGGAACTGCTGGATACCGGGCCGATGGAAGTGGCCCTCTGGTCGGGCCTGCTGGTGCAGTTGCGCGCGCGCCGCGCCGGCCAGGAGACGCGGGGCCCGCTGGCCTCGGCGCGCAGCCGCATGTCCCTGCACCAGCTGGAGGACGCCCTGGTGCGCCAGGCGGTGGCCAGCGCGCGCGGCAACGTGGCCGAGGCCGCGCGCGCCCTCGGCGTCAGCCGCGCCACCGTCTACCGCAAACTCGGCGCGCGCCCGGGCGCCCGCAAATGATCGCCGGGGGCGCGCCCCCGGCCTTGGGCGGCGGCGGACATGGCGGCCGGCGACCGGACTACACGGAGATCAAGGCACGCACGCCGTCGGCCTCCATGTCCGCGCCGCGTCCCGCGCGCACGATTTCCCCGCGTGCCATCACGCAGTAGTGGTCGGCCAGCGCGCGGGCGAAGTCGAAGTACTGCTCGACCAGCAGGATGGCCATGTCGCCGCGCGAGGCGAGCAGGCGGATCACGCGCTCGATGTCCTTGATGATGGAGGGCTGGATGCCCTCGGTGGGCTCGTCCAGCACCAGCAGCCTGGGGCGCGCGGCCAGCGCGCGCGCGATGGCCAGCTGCTGCTGCTGGCCGCCCGACAGGTCGCCGCCGCGCCGGCCCAGCATCTGGCGCAGCACCGGAAACAGCTCGAACAGCTCGGCCGGGACCTCGGGGCGCCCGGGCAGTCCGGCCAAACCCATGCGCAGGTTGTCCAGCACGCTCAGGCGGGCGAAGATCTCGCGCCCCTGCGGCACGTAGCCGATGCCCAGGCGGGCGCGCGCGTCCGGCGCCAGGCGATCGATGCGCCGGCCCTCGAGCTCGATGCTGCCGCGCCGGATGGGCACCAGGCCCATGAGCGATTTCAGCAGCGTGGTCTTGCCCACGCCGTTGCGACCCAGCAGCGCCAGCACCTGGCCGCGCTGCACCTGCAGGCTGAGTCCGCGCAGGATGTGGCTGCCGCCGTAGTACTGGTCGATGGATTGAATGCTCAGCATGTACCTGCTCCCTGGCCTTGCATGGGCTCGATCAGCGGCCGAGGTAGACCTCGACCACGCGCTCGTCGGCCTGCACCTGCTCCAGGCTGCCCTCGGCCAGCACGCTGCCCTCGTGCAGCACGGTGACCCGGCGCGCGATGGCGCGCACGAACTCCATGTCGTGTTCCACCACCATCAGGGTGTGGCGCCCGGCCAGGGACAGCAGCAACTCGGCCGTGCGCTCGGTCTCGGCGTCGGTCATGCCCGCCACCGGCTCGTCCAGCAGCAGCAGCTGCGGCTCGAGCATGAGCAGCATGCCGATTTCCAGCCATTGCTTCTGGCCGTGCGACAGGTCGCCGGCGCGGTGTCGGGCCTGATCCTGCAGCCCGATGGTCTCCAGCACCTCCTGCATGCGCAGGCGCTGCGGCACGCTCAGGCGGGCGAACAGCGCGTCGCGCACGCGCTTGGACGATTTCATCGCCAGCTCCAGGTTCTCCAGCACGTCCAGGTTCTCGAACACGGTGGGCTTCTGGAACTTGCGACCGATGCCCGCGGCCACGACCTCGGCCTCGCGCAGGCGCAGCAGGTCGATGGTCTGGCCGAACCAGGCCTGGCCCGAGTCGGGGCGGGTCTTGCCGGTGATCACGTCCATCATCGTGGTCTTGCCGGCGCCGTTGGGGCCGATGATGCAGCGCAACTCGCCCACGTCGATGGACAGGCTCAGGCGGTTGAGCGCGCGAAAGCCGTCGAAGCTCACGCTGATCTCGTCCAGGTACAGCGCCACGCCGTGGCTGAGATCCACGCCCTGCGGGCGCATGCGCGACAGTCCGCCGGTGGCCTCGCCGGCCTCGGGCGCCTGCCGGAACACCACGTCGCGCCAGTCCACCGCGGAGCGGGTCTCGCCGGGGCTGCCGGCCGCCGCGCGGCCCGGGGAGAGAGATTCAGCCACGGCGGCGCCTCCAGGCGATGAGCAGTCCGGCGATGCCGCCGGGGGCGTACAGCGTGACTCCCACGAACAGGGCCCCCAGCAGGTACAGCCAGAACTGCGGGAAGGCCACGGTCAGCCAGCTCTTGGCGGCGTTGACCAGCACCGCGCCCAGCATGGGCCCGACCAGGGTGCCGCGCCCGCCGACGGCGGCCCAGATGGCGATCTCGATGGAGTTGGCCGGCGACATCTCGCCCGGGTTGATGATGCCCACCTGGGGAGCGTACAGCGCGCCGGCCAGGCCGCACACCATGGCCGAGACGGTCCACGCGAACAATTTGAACCACAGCGGCTCGTAGCCGCAGAACATGACCCGGCTCTCGGCGTCGCGAATGGCACTGAGCAGGCGCCCGAAGCGCCCCCGCACCAGCCAGCGCAGCAGCACGAAACACAGCGCCAGGCACAGGCTGGTGGCCACGAACAACGCCACCGTCATGCCCGAGGTTCCCACCGGCCAGCCCAGCAGCACCTTGAAGTCGGTGAGCCCGTTGTTGCCGCCGAAGCCGGTCTCGTTGCGGAAGAACAGCAGCATGGCGGCGTAGGTCAGCGCCTGGGTGATGATGGAGAAATACACCCCGCGGATGCGTGAGCGAAAGGCGAAAAAGCCGAACACGAAGGCCAGCAGCCCCGGCACGGCCAGGGCCAGGAACAGCGCATAGGCGAAGTGGCCCGTGCCCGCCCAGTACCAGGGAAAGCGGGTCCACTGCATGAACTGCATGAAATCGGGCAAGTTGCCGCTGGCCGCGTTCATGGCGCGGTTCAGGTACATGCCCATGGCGTAGCCGCCCAGCGCGAAGAACAGCCCATGGCCCAGCGACAGGATGCCGCCGTAGCCCCACACCAGGTCCATGGCCAGCGCCACCATCGCGTAGCACAGGATCTTGCCCGCCAGCCCCACCCAGTAGGAGGACACATGCCAGGCGCTGGCCTGCGGCACGCCCAGCGCCAGCCAGGGCACCAGCAGGCAGCTGGCCAGCACGAACGCGGCCAGCAGGGCCCAGCCCCAGGCGGGCAGCAGGCCGGCAGCGGGCGCGTCCGCCAGGGCGCGCGGCGCCGCCGCCTCGACGCCGGCTGCGGCCTCGGCGCCTCCAGTGGACAGG
>DAIDHU010000269.1 GCA_027451915.1 Thiomonas sp.
TTTCGCATGAGCGACCTGGCGGGCAATGACATCGGCTGGGCCATCCGCAAGCGGCGCTACGTGGACAAGCCGCAGGTGCGCTATTCGCGCCTGGCCGATCGCCTGTGCGAGCTGGGGCGTTTCGGACAAAAGACGGGAGCCGGCTGGTACCGCTACGAGAGCGGCAGCCGCGAGGCCCTGCCCGACCCCGAGGTGGACGCGCTGATCCGCCAGTACCGGCACGACATCGGCGTGAGCGCGCGCGCCGTGACGGATCGCGAGATCGTCGAGCGCTGCATCTACGCCCTGGTCAACGAGGCCGCGCGCATCCTGGAGGAGGGCATCGCGCAGCGCGCCTCCGACATCGACATGGTGTACCTGGCCGGCTATGGTTTCCCGCTGTGGCGCGGCGGGCCGCTGATGTGGGCCGACATGCAAGGCAGCTACATGGCGGCCCGTCGCATGCGCGAGTTCGCCGCGCAGCCCGGCGCGGACGCCGCCTTCTGGGAACCCGCGCCCTGGCTGGCGCGCCTGGCCGCGCGCGGCGCGGGCTTTCACGAGGCCTGAGACGGATTTCACGAGGCCGGCAGGGTGCCGGCATGCCTGTACTCCCACGATGGATTTTCCGGAGAACCCGATGAGCACGAACAATCTGCAGGTGTTGCTGGCCGAACGCCCGGTCGGCTGGCCCGAGGCGCGTCACTTCAGGATCCAGCAGGCGCCCATGCCGGTGCCCGGCGAGGGCGAGGTGCTGGTGCGCAACCTGTGGCTGTCGCTGGACCCGTACATGCGCGGACGCATGTCGGATGCCAAGTCCTACGCCGAGCCGGTGGCGCTGGGCGCGGTGATGATCGGCGGCACCGCGGGCGAGGTGGTGGAGTCGCGCCACCCGGATCTGCGCCCCGGCGACAAGGTGGTGGGCATGCTGGGCTGGCAGCGCTACGGCTGCGCCCCGGCGCGCGCATTGATGAAGGTGGACGATGCGCGCGTGCCCCTGCAGGCCTACCTGGGCGCCCTGGGCATGCCGGGGGTGACCGCGTGGTACGGGCTGCTGCGACTTTGCGAGCCCAAGGCGGGCGAGACCGTGGTGGTGACGGCCGCCTCGGGCGCGGTGGGCGCGGTGGTGGGCCAGCTGGCCAAGGCCCGGGGCTGCCGCGTGGTGGGCGTGGCCGGCGGCGAGGCCAAGTGCCGCTACGTGGTGGAGGAACTGGGCTTCGATGCCTGCGTGGACTACAAGGCCGGGCGCCTGGGCGAGGACCTGCGCGCGGCGCTTCCCGACGGGGCGGACTGCCTGTTCGAGAACGTGGGCGGCGAGATCTTCGACCGCCTGCTGGGCCTGATGCGCCCCTTCGGCCGGGTGGCGCTGTGCGGCATGGTCTCCGACTACAACGCCACCGAGCCCCATCCCATGCGCAACCTGCGCTCGGTGCTGATCCAGCGCCTGAAGCTGCAGGGATTCATCGTCTCCGAGCACATGGAGTTGTGGCCGCAGGCGCTGCGCGAACTGGCGGAGCTGGTGGCGGCGGGCAAGCTGCGCTGGCGCGAGACCGTGGCCGAGGGCCTGGAGCGCGCGCCCGAGGCCTTCATCGGCCTGTTGCGCGGCGAGAACTTCGGCAAGCAGCTGGTGCGGGTGGGCTGAGCCATGGGTGCCGATGCGAGCCAGGAGGCGGGCGAAGGCCCGGGAGCCGGCTGCGGGCGCCTGCGCGAGGTCAGCGAGGCCCTGGCCTTCGACCAGCGACGCCTGGGCGAATACCTGGGCCCGTGGCTGCCGGAGCTGCGCCTGCCCTTGAGCGTGTCGCTGTTCGAGGGCGGGCAGTCCAACCCCACGTACCTGTTGCGCGACGCCGCGGATCATCGCTGGGTGCTGCGTCGCAAGCCGCCGGGCCGGCTGCTGCCCTCGGCGCATGCGGTGGACCGCGAGTACCGGGTGATGTCGGCGCTGGCGGGCAGCGAGGTTGCGGTGCCGCGCATGCGGGTGCTGTGCACCGACGAGTCGGTGATCGGCACCATGTTCTACGTCATGGACTGGGTGCAGGGGCGCATTTTTTTCGACCCGCGCCTGCCGGGCCTGCAGCCGGGCGAGCGCGGGGCCTTGTTCGACGCCATGAACCGCTGCATCGCCGCGCTGCACCGGGTCGACCCGGTGAGCGCGGGCCTGGGGGACTACGGCAAGCCGGGGCGCTACGTGGCGCGCCAGATCGAGCGCTGGAGCCAGCAGTACCGTGCCAGCCAGACCGAGCCGCTGGAGGCCATGGAGCGCCTGATGCAGTGGTTGCCCGAGCATGTGCCCGAGGGCGACGAGGTGGCCGTGGTGCATGGCGACTTCCGCATGGACAACCTGATCTTCCATCCCACCGAGCCGCGGGTGCTGGCGGTGCTGGACTGGGAGCTTTCCACGCTGGGGCACCCGCTGGCCGATTTCGCCTACCACTGCATGGCCTGGCGCCTGGGCCCGGGGCAGTTTCGCGGCATGGCCGGCGAGGACCTGGCGGCCCTGGGCATTCCGGCCGAGCAGGACTACGTGGCGGCCTATTGCGCGCGCACGGGGCGCGCGCCGGTGGCCCCCGAGGCCTGGGAGTTCTTCCTGGCCTTCAACATGTTCCGCCTCGCGGCGATCCTGCAGGGCGTGCTGGCGCGCGCCTTGCAGGGCAACGCGGCCAGCGCGCAGGCGCTGGAGGCGGGTTCGCGCGCGCGCCCGCTGGCCGAGGCGGCCTGGGCCCAGGTGCGGCGCATCGGCGCGCGCTGAGTCGCGGCAAGGGATGCAGGAGACGATGATGGATTTCGACTATTCCCCCAAGGTCCGCGCGTGGCAGCAGCGCATGCGCGATTTCCTGGAACGCCACGTGCTGCCGGCTGAAGCCGTGTTCGCGGCCGAAGTGGCGGCCCACCGCGCCGCCGGCAACGCCTGGCAGCCGACCCGGGTGATGGAGCGGCTCAAGGAGCAGGCGCGAGCCGACGGGCTGTGGAACCTGTTCCTGCCCGATTCCAGCCGCGGGGCGGGCCTGAGCAACCTGGAATACGCGCCGCTGTGCGAGATCATGGGGCGCTCGCCCCTGGCTCCCGAGGCCTGCAATTGCTCGGCGCCGGACACCGGCAACATGGAGGTGCTGGAGCGCTACGGCACTCCGGAGCAGCAGCAGCGCTGGCTGGAGCCGCTGCTGCGCGGGGAGATCCGCTCGGGTTTCGCGATGACCGAGCCCGAGGTGGCTTCCAGCGACGCCACCAACATCCAGGCGAGCATCCGGCGCGACGGCGAGGATTACGTGATCGACGCGCACAAGTGGTGGACCTCGGGGGCCAATGACCCGCGCTGCAGGATCCTGATCCTGATGGGCAAGACCGACCCGGAGCACCCGGATCGCCACCTGCGGCAGTCGATGATCCTGGTGCCCATGGACGCGCCGGGCGTGACGGTGTTGCGCCATCTGGACGTGTTCGGCTTCGACGACGCCCCCCATGGGCACGCCGAGCTGCGCTTCGAGGGCGTTCGCGTGCCGGCGTCCAACATGCTGCTGGGCGAGGGCCGGGGTTTCGAGATCGCGCAGGGGCGCCTGGGTCCCGGGCGCATCCACCATTGCATGCGCCTCATCGGCCTCGCCGAACGCGCGCTGGAACTGATGTGCCGGCGGTCGCTGTCGCGCGTGGCCTTCGGCAAGACCGTCGCGCAGCAGACCGT
>DAIDHU010000270.1 GCA_027451915.1 Thiomonas sp.
CGGTGCAGATCGGAGACGATGTCCAGGGCGCAGCTCGACGTGACCACCCAGTCGGCACGGGCCTTCACGGCCGCGCTGGTGTTGGCGTACACCACCACCGTGCGGTCCGGATGGGCGTCGCACCAGGCCGAGAACTCGGGCGCCGGGCAACCCAGGTCCAGCGAGCAGGTGGCGTCGAGCTCGGGCATCAGCACCCGCTTGTCCGGCGACAGCATCTTGGCCGTCTCGCCCATGAAGCGCACGCCGGCGACCACCAGCGTGGACGCCGGTTGCGCCGCGCCGAAGCGGGCCATTTCCAGGGAGTCCGCCACCAGGCCGCCGGTCTGCTGGGCCAGGTCCTGCAGGTCGGGGTGCACGTAGTAATGCGCCACCAGCACCGCGTCGCGCTCGGCGAGCAGGCGTCGGCAGCGTTCCATCAGTTGCTCACGTTCCCCCGCCGAAGGCTCCTCCGGCACGCGGGCCCAGGCTTCCTGGGTGCCGCACACGGGGCTTTCGACCTGGATGGAGATGGTCTGGTTCATGCTCAGGCTCCGGCAAAGCGCATGGAATAGTCGGTGGCGACCACGTCCTTGGTCAGCTTGCCGATGGATATGCGGTCGACTCCG
The DNA here is from genome assembly GCA_027451915.1 of Thiomonas sp. GTDB lineage: Bacteria > Pseudomonadota > Gammaproteobacteria > Burkholderiales > Burkholderiaceae_C > Thiomonas_A. The sequence continues at coordinate 606 of DAIDHU010000270.1, forward strand.
GTGCGCGCAAGGGCGCCCACGGTATCCAGGTCCACGCCCCCCGAGACCTCGAGCTCGGCCCGTCCGGCGTTGATCCCCACCGCCTCGCGCAGGCGCTCCAGGTCCATGTTGTCCAGCAGGACCATGCGGGCGCCCGCGGCCAGCGCCTCGCGCAGCTGATCCAGGGTCTCCACCTCGATCTGCACGAACACGCCGGGCGGCGCGATCGCATGCGCACGCTGCAGCACGGCGGCGATGCTGCCGGCCGCGGCAATGTGGTTCTCCTTGATCAGGATGCCGTCGTACAGGCCCATGCGGTGGTTGGCGCCGCCCCCCACGCGCACCGCGTACTTCTGCGCCACCCGCAGCCCGGGCAGGGTCTTGCGGGTGTCGACGATGCGCGCGCGCGTGCCCTCCACCGCCCGCACGTACTGCGCCGTGCGCGTGGCCACGCCCGAGAGCAGTTGCAGGAAGTTGAGCATGCTGCGCTCCGCCGTCAGCAGGGTGCGCGCGCTGCCCGCGACCTGCAGCACCACGTCGCCAGCCTGCACCCGGGCTCCCTCGGGCACCTGCCATTCGATGCGCAGCGCGGGGTCGAGCTGGCGCAGCACCGCCTCCACCCAAGGCCGCCCGCACACGATGGCCGGCTCGCGCACCAGCACCCGCGCCCGCGTGCGCGTGGAGGCGTCGATCAGCGAGGCGGTGAGGTCGCCACTGCCCACGTCTTCGGCGAGGGCGTTGCGCGCATCCTGCGCGGCGACGGTTTGCAGGCTGGGGCCGTTCATGACCACGGGACTCGTTCGGGGGGTTGAAACCTTCCAGTGTAGGCCGCTGCGCGCCGGCCTGAAGGACGGCGCGTTTTTTGCGGTTCGGGGAGGGTTTCCACCAAGGTGTTTCCAGGGGTTACACCCTTGACAGCCGTATATTAGTAAACGCTAATATTGCGCATCCTCAAGGGAAGGAACTCTCATGGACCAAGTGGTTGATTTTTCTCGAATCACCGTGAAAACGCGGGCTCCGGCCGGGCGTGCGGGCGGTCCGCGTTCCGTCCCGGCGGCCGGCGGGGCGCCTGCCTGCGCGGGCAAGCGCGTCGGCCCGGGAGAGGTGAGCAGCGCCTGGCGCGGCGCCTCCGATTGCCGCAATTGCGGTGTGCGACGCATCGCGCTGTTCGGGGCGCTGGGCGTGGACGATTTCAACGAAATCCACCAGGTCATCGACGACATGCAGTTCGCCTCCGGGCAGAACCTGTTCTCCGAAGGCCAGCTGGGCCAGTACCTCTACACCGTGAAGACCGGTTTCGTGAAACTCGAGCGCGTGCTGCCGGACGGAACCCGGCGCATCACCCGGGTGGCGCGTCGCGGCGACCTCATCGGCCTCGAGGCCTTCATTCAGCAACCCTACATGCACCATGGCTCGGCCATCGGCACGGTGCGGGTCTGCCGCATCCCGGTGGACGTGATCCGCAACCTGGAGGAACGGGTGCCCAATCTGCGCCACGAGTTCCTGGAGCGCTGGCACCGCGCGGTGCGCGAGACCGACGAATGGGCGCTGTTGCTGGGCTCCGGCACGATTCCGTCGCGCATGGCCCGGCTGCTGCTGCGCCTGGCGGAGCCCGAGCTCAACGACACCATCGTGCTGCCCAAGCGCAGCGACCTGGGCGCCATGCTCGGCGTCGCGCTGGAGACGGCCAGTCGCGTGATCGCCCAGTTCGAGCGCGACGGCCTGGTCGAGCATGTCGGCCCGCGCCTGTTCCGCATCCACCGCGCGGCCATGCAGGAACTGGTGGCGCCGACGTCGCGCCTGGCGGCCTGAGCCCCCGGCCGCGCCGTTTCAGCCGGCGTCGGCCCAGGCGGTGATGGCCTCCCACTGCTGCAGGTCGCGCTCGACCTGCGCCGGGCGCAGGTCCCACAGGGTCAGGCCGTGCGCGGCCATGTGCGCGTAGTTGGTGGTGGGCCGGAGCATGCCCAGGGTCGGGTACGGCAGGCCCTGCAGGAATTCGCGCAGCTGCTCGGCCGCACGGGTGCGCTCGTCCACGCGCACTCCCACCAGGGCGATGCGCAGGTCCTTGCGCCTGCGCCGCGCGGCCACCCGGTCGAGGAATTCCTGCGCGGCGTAGATGTCGAACACCGAGGCCTGTAGCGGAACGAGCAGGCTGTCCGCCACCCCCAGCACCTCGTCCAGCCGGTGGCCGTGCAGCCCGGCCGGGGTGTCCAGGACCACGTGGCTGGTGCCCTGCGGCGGACGCGCGACACCGTCGGAGCCGATTTTCCAGTTGCCGATTTGCGGCAGGCCGGACGGACGCAGCGACAGCCACAGCCGAGAGGACTGCTGGCGGTCGGCGTCGCCCAGCATCACCTGGTGGCCCCGCCAGGCCCAGTAGCCTGCCATTTGCGTGGACACGGTGGACTTGCCCGCGCCTCCCTTGGGATTGGCGACCACCAGCACCGGCATGAGCGTCTCCCCGGCCACGCACCATCGCGGCCTTGCACGCAAGCTTATCAGCCCCCTGGCGTGCGTGGGCTCCGCCATGCCCGCGCATCGCAACCGGGGCAAAATGAGGGCTTGCGACCCCCAAGACCCAGCGATGTTCCATCCCAGCAAGGACGAAGTCCGCACCTTTTTCATCGACGCCTGGCGCCGGCGCAACACCGGCGTGCTGACCCCGCTGGAAACCCTGGCCGTGGGCTGGATGGTGCAGCACCCCGAATACCACGGGGACCTGGACGCGCCGGATGCGCTCGAACGGGACTACGGCGTGGAGGCGGGGCGCAGCAATCCCTTCCTGCATCTTTCGATGCACCTGTCGATCACCGAGCAGGTGTCCATCGACCAGCCCCCCGGCATTCGCCAGGCCTGCCAACTGCTCGCGGCGCGCCGCGGCGAACACGAGGCCCATCACGCGATCATGGAATGCCTGGGCCAGATGCTGTGGACCTCGCAGCGCAGCGGCCTGCCGCCGGACGGCGAGGCCTACGTGGACTGCGTGCGCCGCGCCGCCACCCGGGATTGAGCGAAGGCCCCGGGCGGGGAACCTGAACCCACGCGGCGCAAAGTCGATCCACGCATTGGGGACGTGGGGCGGGCGGC
>DAIDHU010000271.1 GCA_027451915.1 Thiomonas sp.
AAGTTCACGCTTGTGTTGCTCGACCAGCGCGAGCAGGCGGTTCATCAGGCGCGCGCGACGCAGCGGCGCCAGGCCCGCCCAGGCCGGAAAGGCCGCGCGCGCCGCCGCCACCGCGGCGTCGACATCGGCGGCGCTGGACAGCACCACCTCGCCGCTGACCTCCCCGGTGGCCGGGTTGGTGATCGCCTGCCGGCGCGTGCTGCTCGCCTCGACGAGCCGTCCACCGATGAAATTGCCGACCACCGCGCCCTGCGCGGCGGTTGCGGAAGCGCCGGTCACTCCGGGCTCACGTGCCTTGTTCATGAAAAAGCTCCTGTGGGGGATCCATTCGCGGGGATGGACCAAGCCTAGTCCCCGCACACCGGGAATTCCAATCGGAACCCACGGGAGCTTTATTCATTTCCCGAATAATTCTCCGGCTTTCGCGCAGGCGGGCGACCCACGGCCCACCAACACGTAGCGCCGCTCGCGAATCCGGCGCCTGAAGGCCCGGCGCGGCTACGCCCTGCGCAGCCCCTGCCGGAAGGCCGGTGCGGACGATCGGGCCTCGAAAATGCTCATGATCGGCGACGAGTCGACGACCGCTGCGGGAAGATTCCTCATTTCGGCAGGCCGAGCTCGTCGTACTCGATGATCTATTCCATCGGCCGGGGGTCCACAGTCGGAATCTCAGCGTAGCGAGCCAGGATATTCGCGATCGCATCGCGCGGTCTGAGCACAGCGGCCGCGCGGGCAGCGAGAGCCTCCTCCTTTAAAACGATGGCCTCATGGGTGAGGGAGCGGCGGTGACTGTCCGCCTCGCGTTGAATCAAGCTCCTGAGTTGAGGGGGGAAGTCCTTCAATTGCAGCGGCGTCGACTTGGTCATCGATCCTCTCCTGGAAGACGGCAGTCCACATAAAGCTTGGGGTTCGTGGTGCGCATTGATTCCCTGATGGCGCAGTGGAATCGGGCGTCGCGTACGCGACGGTTTGCGCCAACTGAGCCCACGATAGCAATGAATTGGCGCGTTTTTCGAGCACGAACTGCAATTCACTGCAACTCATGGGTGTATTCAAGCCTGCCTAGGATTAGGGGTTTTCCCTGAATTCGTTCATTTCCTCCCCTTCGCACCCCAGGCCCGACCATGGCGAGTTCCGAATCCGGCATCCACAGCTACGACCAGCCCGCCGCGGGCTGGGGCGCCCTGAAACAGGTGGCCGTGACCCTGCTGCGCGAGCGGGTCGAACCCTCCAAGCTGCGCATGCTGCTGTCGCAAAACCAGCCCGAGGGCTTCGACTGCCCCGGCTGCGCATGGCCCGACCGCAACCACAACTCCACCTTCGAGTTCTGCGAGAACGGGGTCAAGGCGGTGGCCGCCGAGGCCACGTCGCGCCGGGTCGATGCCGGCTTTTTCGCCCGCCACACGGTCAGCGAGCTACTGCGCCAGTCCGACTACGAGCTCGAGCAGCACGGGCGCCTGACCGAGCCCATGGTGTATGACCCCGCCAGCGACCGCTACCTGCCCATCGCCTGGGAGGACGCCTTCGCCCTCATCGCCGCCGAGTTGCGCGCCCTGCCCGAGCCCGACCGGGCCAGCTTCTACACCTCGGGGCGCACCAGCAACGAGGCCGCCTACCTGTTCCAGTTGTTCGTGCGCGCCTACGGCACCAACAACTTCCCCGACTGCTCCAACATGTGCCACGAGGCCACCAGCCGCGGCCTGCCCGGCACCGTCGGCGTGGGCAAGGCCACCGTCACGCTGGACGACTTCGCGCAGGCCGACACCCTGCTGCTGTTCGGCCAGAACCCTGGCACCAACCATCCCCGCATGCTCGGCGAACTGCGCGAATGCGCGCGCCGCGGCGCCACCATCGTGTCCATCAACCCGCTGCGCGAGCGCGGGCTGGAGCGTTTCACCGACCCGCAAAGCCCCCTGGAGATGCTCACCGGCGGCAGCACCCCGATCAGCTCGGTGTTCGTGCAGCCCCGCGTGGGCGGCGACTTCGCGCTGCTCAAGGGCCTGGCCAAGCGGGTGCTCGAGCTGGACGACGCGGCGCGGGCCGCGGGCGGCGCGCGCGTGCTCGACGTGGATTTCATCGCCGCCCACTGCAGCGGCTTCGAGGCCTTCGCCGCCGACCTGCGCGAGCAGCCCTGGGAGCAGCTGGTCGAGGAATCCGGGGTCGAGCTGGCGCAGATCCACGCCCTGGCCGACATTTACTGCCGCGGCCAGCGGGTCATCGCCACCTGGGGCATGGGCCTGACCCAGCACAAGCACGCGATGGCCAATGTGCAGATGCTGTCCAACCTGCTCATGATGCGCGGGCAGATCGGCAAGCCCGGCGCCGGCCTGTGCCCGGTGCGCGGGCACTCCAACGTGCAGGGCGACCGCACCATGGGCATCGAGGAGCGCCCCGATGCGCGCTTCCTCGACCGCCTGGGCGCCGTCTACGGCTTCGAGCCGCCGCGCCGCCACGGGCTGGACGTGGTGGCCACCATCGACGCCATGCTGCGCGGGCAGGTGGGGGTGTTCTTCGCCCTCGGCGGCAATTTCGTGATGGCCGCGCCCGACACCGAACGCACCATGCAGGCCCTGCGCAACTGCGCCCTCACGGTGCAGGTGTCCACCAAGCTCAACCGCAGCCACCTGGTGCACGGGCGCCAGGCGCTGATCCTGCCCACCCTGGGCCGCACCGAGCGTGACCTGCAGCAGGGCGTGGAACAGGGGGTCACCGTGGAGGACTCCATGTGCCAGGTGCACCTGTCCTTCGGCAGGAACCGCCCGGCCTCCGCGCAGCTGCGCTCGGAAGTGGCCATCGTCGCCGGCATGGCGCAGGCCACGCTGGGCGCCACTCCGGTGGACTGGCTGTGGCTGGCGCAGGACTACGCGCGCATCCGCGACGAGATCGCCAAGGTGGTCGACGGCTTCGAGGACTTCAACCAGCGCGTGTCCGCCCCCGGCGGCTTTCACCTGCGCATCGCCTCGCGCGAGCGCGAGTGGCTGACCCGCAGCGGCAAGGCGCAGTTCGTGGTCCACGCGGTGGACACCGACTCCCCGCTGCACCGCGCGCGCCGACGCCACCCCCAGCGCGTGCTGGTGCTCACCACCCTACGCTCGCACGACCAGTACAACACCACGGTGTACGCCATGAACGACCGCTACCGCGGCGTGTTCGGGCGCCGCGACGTGGTGTTCATCCACCCCGCCGACCGCGAGGCGCTGGGCCTGGCCCAGCACGCCCGCGTCGACCTCGACACCGTCTGGGACGACACCGTCGAGCGCCGCGTGCAGGGCTTCACCCTGGTCGACTACGACATCCCGCGCGGCTGCATCGCCGCCTACTACCCCGAGACCAACCCCCTGGTCCCGCTGGAGAGCGCGGCCGACGGCTGCGGCACCCCGGCCTCCAAGTCGGTGCCGGTGCTGCTCAGCCCCAGCGCGGCGCAAGCCCGCGCGGCCTGAGTCCGCCGCAAGGGGGCCGGCGGCGCCGGACCGGCCGCATCCCGGGTGCACAATGCTGGCAACCCGGAACGCCCCATGCGAGCCATCGACCCCCGCCTGCTGCAAGCCTTCGTCGCCGTGGCCCGCGAAGGCCATGTGTCGCGCGCCGCGCAGCGCCTGCACCGCAGCCAGCCGGCGCTGAGCCAGCAACTCAAGGAACTCGGCGAGCGCCTGGGAGTGGAACTGTTCCAGCGCACCGCCAACGGCATGCTGCTCACCCGCGAGGGGGCCTCGCTGCTCAGCCATGCCGAGCGCGCGCTCGAGGGCCTGGCCGAGTTCGAGCAGACCGCCCAGCGGGTCAAGGGCGCGGTGCGCGGCCCGCTGCGCATCGGCACCATCCTCGACCCCGAGTTCACCCGCCTGGGCGCCTTCCTGCGCGAACTCGTCGCCCTGGCCCCCGAGCTCGAGCCCGAGCTCCAGCATGGGGTCAGCGGCGAGGTGCTCGAGCGCCTGCAGGCCAAGAGCATCGACGTGGGCTACTACCTCGGCGACCCCAACGAAACGCCCCCCGGCGGGGCGCGGCGCCCGCCCGGCCCCTTCCACGACGAGCTGCTGGCCCGCTTCACCTACCGCGTCATCGCCCCCGCCGGCTGGGGCCCGCAGGTGCAGGGCCGCGGCTGGGCCGATCTGGTGCGCCTGCCCTGGGTGCTCACGCCGGCGCAATCGGTGCATTCGCGCCTGCTGCACGCGGCGCTGGAGCCGCTGGGGCTGCAGCAGAACCGCGTCGCCCTGGTCGACCAGGAAGCCTCCATGCTGGCCCTGGTGCGCTCCGGCGTGGGGCTTTCGCTGGCGCGCGACGCCGTGGCCATGCGCGAAAGCCAGCGCGAGGGCCTGGTCATCGCCGACCGCGTGGAACTGCCCTGCGACCTGCGCTTCGTCTGCCTCGAATCCCAGCGCGAGCGCGCCGCGGTGGACCTTGCCTGGCAGGCCATCCGCCGCGCCTGGCGCCGGCCCGCCAGCCCCTGAAGCCCACCGCGCCGCCCGCGCCGACCGCGCGCGGGCTCAGAGCCTCTCGACAATGGTCACGTTGGCCATGCCCCCGCCCTCGCACAGGGTCTGCAGCCCGTAGCGCGCGCCGCGCCGGCGCAGCGCATGCACCAGGGTGCTCATCAGGCGCGCGCCCGAGGCCCCCAGCGGATGCCCGAGGGCGATCGCCCCGCCATGCACGTTCAGGCGCCCGGGGTCGGCCTCCAGCTCGCGCGCCCAGGCCAGAGGCACCGGCGCGAAGGCCTCGTTGACCTCGTACAGATCGATATCCGCCAGCGCCATGCCGCTGCGCGCCAGGGCGCGGCGCGTGGCCTCCAGCGGCGCCAGCAGCATGACCACCGGGTCGCCGCCCAGCACGCTCAGATGGTGAATGCGCGCCAGCGGCTCGGCCCCCAGGCTGCGCAGCCCGCGCTCGTTGGCCACCAGCACCGCGGCCGCGCCGTCGCAGATCTGGCTGGCGTTGCCGGCGGTGATCACCCCGCCTTCTTCCAGGGGCTTCAGGTCGGCCAGGGCCTGCGCGCTGGCGTCGGCCCGCACCCCCTCGTCACGCAGGTGCGGCGGGCCTTCGCTGCCGTCGGCCAGGCGCGACGGCAGCGGCAGGATCTCGTCGTCGAAGGCCCCCTCCACCGCCGCCCGCGCCGCGCGCTGGTGGCTTTGCAGCGCATAGGCGTCCAGCTCCTCGCGCGACAGGCCGAAGCGCTGCGCGATGGCCTCGGCGCCGCGGAACTGGCTGAACTCGCGCACCCCGTAGCGCCGCTGCATGCGCGGGCTCAGGTAGCGCCCCAGCCCCTCGCGCGCCGGCAGGCTGTGCGGCAGGCCCATGGGCACCCGGCTCATGCTTTCCACGCCGGCGGCGATCACCACGTCCATGGTGCCGGACATCACCGCCTGCGCGGCGAAGTGGATCGCCTGCTGCGAGGAACCGCACTGGCGGTCCACCGAACAGCCCGGCACGCTCTCGGGCAGGCTGGAGGCCAGCACCACGTTGCGCCCCACATTGGTCGACTGCTCCCCCGCCTGGGACACGCAGCCCAGGATCAGGTCCTCGATGCAGGCCGGGTCGGCCCCGCTGCGTTCCAGCAGCCCATCCACCACGCTGGCCGCCAGGTCCACCGGGTGCCACCCGGAAAGACGCCCGCCCCGGCGGCCCCCGGCCGTGCGCAGCGCGCCAACGATATAAGCCTCGGACATGCACGACTCCTGGTCCATGGCCCAGGCCGCGGCGCGATGGGCGGCACCCATGCGCGGGCCTCGGCCGTCGGGGCCTTCAGCGCCCCTCGAAACGCGGCGGGCGCTTGTTCAAAAAAGCCTGCACCCCCTGCTGGAAATCCTGCGTGCGCGCGCCCTCCAGGAAGGCCTGGCGCTCGCGCTCGAGCTGCCCGCCCAGCGCATGCTCGAAAGAGCCGCGCATCAGGCGCTTGAGCCGCCCGTAGGCCAGGGTCGGGCCCTCGGCCAGCTGCCTGGCCACGGCCAGCGCCTGCTCGCGCAACTGCGCCGCCGGCACCAGGCGGTTGACCACGCCCAGCTCCAGCGCCTGCGCCGCGTCCAGGCGCTCGCCCAGCAAGGCGATCTGCAACGCCCGGCGCAGCCCGACCATGCGCGGCAGCGCCCACGAGGCGTTCACGTCGCAACTCGCCCCGATCTGCGCGTAGGCCAGCGTGAACACCGCGTCGTCGGCCGCCAGCGCCAGGTCGGCGGCCAACGCCAGGCTCCAGCTGCCGCCGGCCACCACGCCCTGCAGCGCGGCTACCACCGGCGCGTCCAGCGCGGCCAGGTGCTGCACCGATTCGTGCAGCGCGCCGATCAGCTCGCCGGCCAC
>DAIDHU010000272.1 GCA_027451915.1 Thiomonas sp.
GGCGGGAGAGGGCGAGCCGGCTTTCGAAGGCGTCGGGCCGGGCCCGCCGGTCGCCGGCAGCTTGGCCGCGGCGGGCCGCGCATGGGGCGGCGCGACGCCCCGAAGGTGCAGGGGCAGCGCGGGCGCCACCGGCTTGATGGGGTGTCGCGGCGCATGGCTCACATACTGCTCCACGTGGGGGGGCGCCAGCGCCTTGTGCCCCTCATGGGCCAGCGCCTTGCGCTGCTGGGGGCTGAGTTGCTGGTAGCGCTCCCAGGCCTTGCGCCGGCTTTGCACCGGAGCCCGCCCGGTGGCCAGGTAGTTCTCGCGGGCCAGGCGTCGCTGGCCGGGGCTCATATGCACCCACTCCACCATGCGTTTTTGCAGGATTTCACGCTGTTGTTGACTCATCGCCGAGTAACGTGCAGCGATGTTCAGCCATTTGCGGCGCCGATCCGCCGAAAAACCCGCCCATTCCGCCTGCAGGGGGGCCAGCGCCTGGCGCTGCATCGCGCTCAGGTGCTTCCAATCCGTCGTCTGCGCGGGCGCGGGGCCCGCCCAGGCCGAGCCGGCCAGCGCCAGCAGCAGCGCGCCCACGCACAGCCGCGCCAGATCGCGAAGGCCGCGCAGGGCGCGCGCGCGGGCCGCCGCCATCACGCGGAGCCTTCCCGCAGGTAATTGCGGAATCCGGGGTCGGTGTAGGCTTGCGGAGGCAGGTCGTCGAGCAGCAGCGCGGTGTCGATGTCCGCGATCCGATGCACGAAACGCTCCTGCTGGAAGTGCTGGAGCATGTACAGCCCGAACAGCAGGGTGGGCAGCGCCAGGGCCAGCCCCAGGCGGGCCCGCCATGCGGAACCGTCTCCCGGACCGGAACCCAGCACGCCCGCGCCCCCGCGGCTCAGCCAGGTCGTCACGGAGCGCTGCCGGGCCTGGCGGTGGCGCGCCAGGGCCGCGCCGCGCGCCTGCGCCAGGCGGCGTTCGAGTTCCGGCGACAGCCAATCCTCGGCTTCGCTCAGCCGCGCCGCCACGGCGTAGCCGAAGCGCGCTTGCACGGCTTCTTGCCGCGCCGCATGGTCGTTATCTGTTTTCATGATCCAAACCTCGTGCCCGCAGCGCCTTGGCCAGGGTCTGCGTCGCTCGGGAACAGTGCGTTTTCACGCTTCCCTCGGAACATCCCATGGCTTGCGCGGTCTCGGCCACATCCAGCCCCTCCCAGTAACGCAGCAGGAAGGCCTCGCGTTGACGCTCGGGCAGGCGGGCGATCTCCTGCTCCAGCATTTCGAGGGTCTGCATGCGTTCCAGCCTGCGATCCGCGGCTTCGCCCTGCCCGGAGGCATCGTCCACCCGAAGGGACTCCAGCAAGTCGAAGTCCACTTCCGAATCTTCGTCGGATCCGCGGAAATCCGACATATTGCTCATCCAGCCGGCACGCACCTTCTGGCGTCGGTGCCAGTCCAGGATCGCATTGGTCAGGATGCGCTGGAACAGCATCGGCCATTGCGCGGCATCGCGCGATCCGTAGCTCTCGGCCAGGCGGATCATCGAATCCTGCACGATGTCCAGCGCCGAGTCGGCATTCTGGGTGGCGAAATGGGCGCGCTTGAACGCCCGTTTCTCCACGCTGCGCAAGAAAAGCGAAAGTTCCTGTTCTGAAGCCACAAGCGGTGGGCACCGAGACGCGGGCAAGAGCGAGCCAGCCGGCAATTATGCCCGCATGGGGCCAGCCGTCGGCGCTTGACGCGCGCGCCCGGGCCCGCGCGCGTTCAGTTCGCGGATTCGCCCAGCAGTTCGAAATGCTCGACTTGCGGTGGCCTGGCGAAAAACGGCCCCACCACGTCGCGCCAGCGGGCGAAGTCGGGCGACTGGCGAAACCCCTGCATATGGTCTTCCAGGCTTGCCCAGCGGATCTGCAGCACATAGCGCTGGGGATTTTCCACGCCTTTGTGCACCTGCCAACCCAGGAAACCCCGGGCCTGGGCGATGATCTGCGTGACTCCGCGCTGGATGGCTGCATCGAATTCGGCTTCGCGGCCGGGTTGGATCTGGATGTCGGCGAGTTCGAGGATCATGGTTGTGTTGTGCGTTATCGAGACTCCGGGCCGGGCCCCCGGCGCCGGGGGCGCGCGAGGGGCCTGGTCTCCCTTGCGTGCATTGTCGAACAGCTCGCGCGAAGCTGCAGCGCGGGAGCTTCGCGTGCGCCGAGGGCCCGCGGGCTTCTACAATGCCGCCCTGGCCCGCGGGCCGCGCACGCGGCGCTGCCTGCGTCCTCCCGTCCCCAGCCGCGCCGCGTGCGCCGCG
>DAIDHU010000273.1 GCA_027451915.1 Thiomonas sp.
GTTCTCAGGGCAATCCGCCGCGCAGGAGATGATGATGGCTCGCCTCGACGCGGCCCACTTCCGGTTCCTCCAGAAGCCTGTTCATCCTGTCGATCTGATTGATTCTCTGCGTACCCTCGTGGCCAGTGAGCCACGCACCGGACCGCTCGAACGCGCGTCCTGAATTCGACTCGCCTCTCCCCATTCACTCGTTCTTCAGTCTCCTGAGCGCTTCGACCACCTTCGACGGATGCGCAGGCTTGGCCAGCAGGGGGAACTCATAGCCTCTCTCTCGGCTATCGGCGAGAATGTCAGCGATGCCGGTCTGGCCGGAAATCAGCAGGATCTTCGTCGCGGGATACTTCTGCGTGATTGCGATCGCCAGTTCCACCCCGTTCATGGCCGGCATCACCATGGTGTGCTCGCCCAGCAGCGGCGCCAGCCCCTGGGCCACGTCACGCAGCGCCGGACCCTTGACGGCCAGGATCACCAGATCCTGCTCGCCGATGTCCTCGGCACGCTCGAAGGCGCGCGCGGGCGCCCGCAGGACCTCGCCGGCGGTGTCGGCGCGCCAGCCGTGTGCGCGCAGTGCGCGCAGGGTCTGCCCACGCGCCAGCACCGCGGGCTGGCAGTCGGTGCGGGCGGCCAGCCGCGCCCCGATCAGCCCGCCGATCGCCCCGGCGCCGATGATGCAGATTCTCATCCCTGAGCTCCTGGTCCTTCCCGGTACGCACCGGGCCAGCGGGCATCTTAGTGCCCCTCCCCGCCGGCGCCGCTCAGGGCCTCAGGAGTCCCCGACCCCGGCCCGGAATGTTCGGCGGCCTGCTAGGCTGAGCGGTTGTCGAACCGATTCCCGCCGCCTCGATGCACGACGCCCTGCTGTTGTTTCCCGACTTCGCGTTGATCGCGCTGGGTTACGCGCTCATGCACCTGACGCCGCTCAAGCGCGAGGTGTGGGGCGGGGTCGAGCGCCTGGTGTATTACGTGCTCTTTCCCGCCTTGCTCTTTTCCACCAGCGTGGGTGCCTCCTACACCCTGGCCTCGGCCTCGGCCCTGGTGCTGGCGGGGGTGGGCGCGCTGCTGGCGGGCATCGCGCTGGCATGGGCCGCACACTGGCTGGGCGCCGACCCGGTGCGCACCGCCAGCGGCATGCAGTGCGCCTTTCGCTTCAATTCCTACATCGTGCTGGCGGTGGCCGCCAGCATCGGCGGCGCGCCGATGGTGTCCATGGTCGGGGTGCTCATCGCCATCGGCGTGCCGCTGTGCAATGCCGCGGCGGTCTGGGCCTTGTCGCGCCACGGCGGGCGCAGCCTGTGGCGCGAGCTGCTGCGCAACCCCTTGCTGGTGTCCACCGCGGCAGGCCTGGTGGTGCACGCGGCCGGCCTGCGCCTGCCGCAACTGGTGCAGCCGGTATTCGATCGCCTGGGCGGCGCGTCCATCGCGCTGGGTCTGCTGACCGTGGGCGCGGGCCTGCGACTGCAGGGCCTGCATCGGGACTGGGCCTTGTCAGGCTGGCTGCTGGCCATTCGCCACCTGCTGGTGCCCCTGGCAGCCTGGGGCCTGGGGCGGGCCCTGGGACTGGACGGCACCCACGTGCTGGCGCTGCTGGTGTTCACCGCGGTGCCCACGGCGTCCAGCGCCTATGTGCTGGCCATGCGCATGGGGGGGGACGGCCCCTACGTGGCGGGCCTGGTGTCCCTGTCTACCCTGCTCGGGGCGGTGTCGCTGCCCCTGTTCCTCACCCTGGCGTCACGCTGAGGCGCGGGCCGCCTCGGCCAGCTTGACCAGCGCGTACAGGCTCTGGTTGGCCGGCGTGGGGATGCCCAGCTCGGCTCCGCGGCGCACGATCAGGCCGTTGAGATCGTCGATTTCCGTGGGTTTGCCGCGCGCCAGGTCCTGCGCGGTGGACGAGAGCTGGCCGGGCATGCTGCGCGCGATCTGCTCGACCGAGGCACGAGCCGCCTGCGCGTCGAGCGCGTGGCCGCTGGCCCGCGCCACCTGCAGCACTTCGTCTACCAGGGTTTGCTGCAATTCGCGGATGGGCAGCAGTGCCGCCATCGGCCCGTAGGCCTGCTGGGTCAGCGCGGAGATCGCGTTGTAGGCGCAATTGACCAGCAGCTTGGCCCACAGATCGTCCATCACCCGCTCGGAAATCCGCACCGGCACGCCGGCGCTGCCGAACAAGTCGACGATGCCCTGCAGGCGCTGGCGCAGTCCGGGATCGGCGGCTGCGTGTGGCGTGGCCGGGCCGATCACCAGTTCTCCGCGCCCGTAGTGCCGCACCTCGCCCGGCCCCGGCATCGCCGTGGCCACGTAGACCGCGGTGGGCACGACCGGCTGGCGCAGGTGGCGGGCGATGGCGGCGGGGTTCTCCACCCCGTTCTGCAGGCTCATCACCAGGGCCTCGGGCTCGAGCAGCGCTGCCATGCGCCGCGCCAGCTCCTCGGTGTCGCGGGATTTCACGCACAAGAGCACCAGGTCGGCGCCGCGTACCGCTTCCAGCTCGGTGGTTGCCGGAATTCGCACGGTGAATTCCGAATCCGACTTGTGGATCTTCAAGCCGAACCTTTCGATGGCATGGACATGTTCGGCGCGCGCGACCAGGGTCACGGCGTGACCCGCGCGCGCGAGCATGGCGCCGAAATAGCTGCCGACCGACCCGGCGCCGACAACGGTGATGCGTGGATTCATGGAATTCAGGAGCAGTGTTCGACACGAGCAGGGCAGGTGACAATCTAGCCGAATCCCCGGGCACGCGCAGCCAGCCCGGCTGGATGGTCGCGGGCGCCATGCCGGCGGGTGCGGCGGGGACGACAAAATGAAACAAAGGAAACCAGGAACAACGCCTGGCTGCTTGTCACGAGCCTTGCATCTTGGCTTCGAACAATCGCCCCCGGCCCTCGCATGGCAGCCGCGCAGGATGCGGCTGCGGCGGGGTTCATGCCTCGTTT
>DAIDHU010000274.1 GCA_027451915.1 Thiomonas sp.
GCAAGTTGTCATTAACTCGGCGACAGCCCCCATTATAGGACGGCAGCGCGGGGCTCGCTAACATGCACGGCTTGCCCTGCAAGCCTTGCCCCGCACGCCCCCCCCCCGAGCCGCCGTCCACCATGCTGCGCCTGTTCCGCATTCTGTCGCTGCTGCCGCTGGGGCTGCTGCAGGCCGGCGGCACCGTGCTCGGACTGCTGGTCTACGCCGGATCGCCGCGGTATCGGCGGGTGTTGCACGCCAACCTCGCGCAGGCCGGCTTCAGCTCTCGCCGGCTGGCGCTGCAGGCGGCCGTCGATGCCGGGCGCATGGCCGCGGAGCTGCCCTTCGTGTGGCTGCGCGGCGGCCCGGGCGCCGCGGTGCATCGGGTGCAGGTGCTCGGGCGCGAGGCGGTCGAGCAGGCGCGGCGCGAAGGCCGCGGCGTCTTGTATCTCACGCCGCACCTGGGCTGCTTCGAGGTCTCGGCCCAGGTGGCCGCGGGCTGGGGTCCGATCACGGTGCTGTACCGAACGCCCCACAAGACCTGGCTGCGCGGGCTGGCTGCTGCGCGCCTGCGCGAGAACCTGCGTACCGCGCCGGCCAGCGTGGCGGGCATGCGCCCGCTGCTGCGCGCGCTGCGCAAGGGCGAGGCCGTGGGCATGCTGCCCGACCAGGCTCCCTCGGCCGGAGAAGGAGTGTGGGCGCCGTTTTTCGGGCGGCCCGCCTACACCATGACCCTGCCGGCGCGCCTGGTCCAGCTCACCGGCGCGCGCATCGTGTTCGCCGTCGCCGAGCGCCTGGCCTGCGGCAGGGGCTACCGGCTGAGCCTGCGGGCGCTGCAGCAGCCCCTGCCCGACGACGCGCTGGAGGCGGCGACCCTGCTCAACCGCGAGATCGAGCAATTGGTGCGCGCCTGCCCTCGCCAGTACCTGTGGGGCTACAACCGCTACAAGGTGCCCGCCGGCGCCCCCCTTCCACCCGCCGGGTCGGTGCCCGCGACGCCGGGGGCCGGGTCATGACCCGGGCGCTGCTGCTGTTGCTGTGGCTGCTGCACTGGCTGCCCTACCCGGTGCAGGCCGCGCTGGGCTGGTCCCTGGGCCAGGCCCTGTGGCTGCTGGCGCGCCGGCGCCGGCGCATCGCGCTGCGCAACCTGGAGCTGTGCTTCCCCCAGTGGAGCCAGCGCGAGCGCGAGAGGGTGGCGAGGCAGCATTTCGTCTGCGTGGCGCGTGCCCTGCTGGATCGAGGCTTGCTGTGGTGGGGCGGTCCGCGGCGCCTGCGCCGCCTGCTCCAGCTGCGCGGACCGGTGGAACAGGCGCTGCACGGCGAGGGGGCGGTGCTGCTGGTGGGCCTGCACTTCGAAGGCATGGACGCCGCGTGGACCGCGCTGACCCTGGCCGCCCGGCGCCCCCTGTCGGGCATGTACACCCCGCAGAAATCGCAGGCGCTGGACCGCTGGGTGCTCAGCGGGCGCAGCCGCTTCGCCACCGAGCGCATCGTCTCGCGCCATGAAGGCGCCACCGGCATGCTGCGGGCGCTGCGCCGGCACACGCCCTTCTACACCCTGCCGGACATGGATTTCGGCCCCAAGCATTCGCGCTTCGTGCCCTTTTTCGGCGTGCCCGCGGCCACGCTGGACGTGGTGCCGCGCCTGGCCGCCTCGTCCCACGCCCGGGTCTACCC